>JARRMH010000218.1:0-11913 GCA_037386205.1 Woeseiaceae bacterium
CCGGGTCAGCGTCGTGCTCGACGACGATACGGGTCGCATGGAGATCGGCTTCTTCAGCGAGGCGTTCCAGGAATTCCGGCACCTGCTCGTCAAGGACGACTGTCGCCAGCTTGGCCTGCGCCTGCTGGCGCCGGACATTAACCGTTCCCTGTACGCATTCAGCGTTCCCGGAAAGAACACGATTCTGTACGGGCTCGGGGCGATCAAGGGGGTCGGGCGCGGCGCCGTGGAATCCCTCATTGCCGAGCGTGAGACGAACGGGCCGTTTCGTAACCTGACCGAGTTCTGCCGGCGCGCGGATCACGACAAGGTCAATCGCCGCTGCATCGAGGCGATGATCAAGTCGGGTGCCATGGACAGCTTCAACGACACGCGTCGCAGCATGGTGCATCAGCTCGATGATGCACTGCGCAGCGCGGATCAGCAGGCCCGGGCCGCCGCGGCAGGCCAGAACGACATGTTCGGCCACGAGGCGCCTGCTATCGAGGAAACGCCGCACGAGTCGCCGCAGCTGGCCGAGTGGCACGAGCGTCTCTTCCTGAACAACGAGAAAGAAGCGCTCGGCCTCTACCTGACCGGCCATCCTTTCGACGCGGTCCGCCAGGATGCCCGCTTTTTCTCGGACGGCAAGCTGAGCGACATCATGGCCGAGCCGGCGCCGCAGACGAACCGTGGCGAGCGGGATTACGCGTCGCGGCGCGAAGCGACCGTGTCCGGCCTGATCGTGGACGTGCGCAAGCGCGGCAACCGGGTCAGCGTCGTGCTCGACGACGATACGGGTCGCATGGAGATCGGCTTCTTCAGCGAGGCGTTCCAGGAATTCCGGCACCTGCTCGTCAAGGACGACTGCGCTACGACGATTTCCTCGGCAGCTGGACGATCAATGCGAAGAATGTCCTGCCCATCGACCGGGTCATCGAATCGCGCGCAAGCGGGCTCGTGTTGAGTCTCGCGCCCAACGGGCAGGGCGAGAGCCTGCTGGTCAAACTCCACGACCTGCTGTTGCCGCACCGGGAAGGCAACTGCGACGTGTCGGTACGCTACATCGGTGACAGCGCCTCGGCGCGCCTGAAACTGGGCCCCGAATGGACCGTGCGCCCGAGCCGCGAATTGCGCGACAAGTTGACCGAGCTGCTCGGGAACAATAATGTGCGCTTAACCTATGCGCCGACTCGCGAGTTGAACTGATGGACATGAAATTCCTGGATTTCGAGCAACCGATCGCCGAGCTCGAGGCCAAGATCGAGGAACTGCGTTACGTCGGTGACGACTCCGAGATCAACATCAACGAGGAAGTTGCACGCCTCAAGGCGAAAAGCGAGTCGCTGACCAAGAGCATCTTTGCCAAGCTCAGCCCGTGGCAGATCGCGCGCGTGGCACGCCACGAGTCGCGGCCCTATACGCTGGACTACCTCGAAATCATCGCCCCCGACTTCCAGGAGCTCCATGGCGATCGGATGTATGCGGATGACCCTGCCATCGTCGGTGGCGTCGGCCGCATCGACGGGCGCGCCTGCATGCTCATCGGGCACCAGAAAGGGCGCGATACCAAAGAGCGCGTACGCCGCAACTACGGCATGCCGAAGCCCGAAGGGTATCGCAAGGCGCAGCGCCTGATGCGTCTCGCCGAGAAATTCGACCTGCCCGTGGTTACGTTCATCGACACGCCGGGAGCCTATCCGGGCGTTGGCGCCGAGGAGCGTGGCCAGAGCGAGGCGATTGCCTACAGCTTGTACCTGAGGGCCGGCCTCAAGACGCCGATCATCAGCGTCGTGATCGGCGAAGGCGGCTCGGGCGGGGCGCTCGCGATTGGGGTCGCAGACCGGCTGTTGATGCTGCAATACGCCGTCTATTCGGTGATTTCCCCCGAGGGCTGCGCGTCGATTCTCTGGAAGAGCGCGGACAAGGCCGAAGACGCGGCCGAAGCCATGCGCATCACGGCGTCCAGCCTGAGCGAATTCGGGCTCGTCGACGAGGTTCTCGAGGAACCGCTCGGCGGTGCGCATCGCAACCCGAAGCAGGCGGCCGAGGTAGTCCGCAACGCGATTCTGAAGTGCCTTGACGAACTCGAAAAGCTGTCTGTCGAGCAACTGCTCGAGCAACGACAGCGTCGCCTTGCGGCTTTCGGCAAGTATAAAGAAGCGTGAGCTTCACACAGGAGCAGCTGTTCGAGCGACTCGCAGCGCTCGAGTATCGGGCCGAGCGGCCGCCACGGTATGTCGTCGCGTTCAGCGGCGGGCTGGACTCCTCGGTGCTGCTGCACGCGCTGGCCGGCTCCGATATCCCGGTGCTGGCAGTGCACATCGATCACGGCCTGCAACCCGAAGCCGCCGAGTGGCGGCGCCATTGTGCGGCGTTTGCCGCGTCCCTCGGCGTCGAGTACCGCGAGCGCCGGGTAACGGTCGAACTCGACTCCGGGACGGGACCGGAAGCATCGGCGCGGGACGCGCGTTACAACGTATCGCCGGCATCGGCTCGGTGCGGCGCTTCGGCCATGGCTGGCTCCTGCGGCCACTCCTGTACTTCGACCGGGCCGAACTCAGAGAATATGCCGAGACCGAGGGCATCGACTGGATCGAGGACCCGTCCAATTCCGACAAGCGCTTCGACCGCAATTTTCTGCGGCACGAGATCATGCCGCACCTGCGGCAACGCTGGCCCGACATCGCTGCGCGACTGCAACGTTCGGCGGCGCACGCAAGCGAGGCCACGAGCCTGTTGATCGATCTCGCCGAGATCGATCTCGACGCCCTGGGGGGGCGCACCGACCGGCTCCCCACCCCGGAGCTGCTGGCACTGCCGCGCCACCGGCAAAAGAACCTGATTCGCCACGCACTGCGCGTTTGCGGCCTCACGCTGCCGACGGCGCAGCAACTCGATACGATCCTCGACGAGGTGCTGCGGGCGCGCGAGGACGCCCAGCCGCAGGTGCGCTGGCCGGGCGGATCCGTGCGCCGTTATCGCGACAATCTCTACCTCTTGCCGGACGTCCTGGCAGATGACCTCGCGGCGGGACCGATTACCGGCACGAAAGTGCGGCTCGGTACCGGGCTTGGAACCCTGCGCTTCGAGCCCGGTGTCGAACGCGGCATCGACCCGCACCTGGTCGGACCGCGGTTGCGCCTGGCAGCTCGCGAGGGCGGGGAGAAACTTCGCATTGACGGTCAACCACATACGAGCAAACTCAAGAAACTGCTTCAGGAGGAGGGGGTGGTGCCGTGGATGCGCGACCGGGTGCCGCTCGTGTACGCGGACGACCAACTGATCGCGGTCGGCGACCTCTGGGTCGCCGCAGACGCCGCCGCGTCTCCGGGCGTGGCGATTCGCTGGGACGATCGTCCGGCGCTGCACTGAAGAGGGAATCGTTGTGCAGGCTGCGGCACTTGGGTAGACTTTAATACCGTCTTTTATCCAACGACGGCAAAGTACACAGGGTTGGAGAAAGCACAACGCAGGCAGACGCGGTGCTTTGCTCCAGCCCTTTTTTCGTTGCCGGGCCTAAAGCAGATGACATCATACGTATTCATTACCGGCGGCGTGGTTTCCTCTCTCGGGAAAGGGATCACCTCGGCCTGTCTCGGCGCGATTCTCGAAGCCCGCGGCCTGACGATCAGCATGATCAAGCTCGATCCTTACCTGAACGTCGACCCGGGCACGATGAGCCCGTTCCAGCACGGCGAAGTCTTCGTCACAGACGATGGCACCGAGACCGATCTCGACCTGGGTCACTACGAGCGCTTCGTGCGCACCGCCAAGTGCGGCCGGCACTCGAACTACACCACGGGCCGTATCTACGAGAGCGTCATCGCCAAGGAACGCCGCGGCGACTATCTCGGCGCGACCGTCCAGGTCATCCCGCACATCACCAACGAGATCAAGGAAAGCATCGAGAAAGGTGCCGGCGAGGCGGACATCTGCCTCGTCGAGGTCGGCGGCACGGTGGGCGATATCGAATCGCTGCCGTTTCTCGAGGCCATCCGCCAGATGGGCATCGAGCTCGGGCACGACCGCGTCGTGTACGTGCACCTGACCCTGGTCCCGTATATCCCGGCCTCGTCGGAGATCAAGACCAAGCCGACGCAGCACTCGGTCAAGGAGCTCCGCTCGATCGGTATCCAGCCCGACATCCTCGTGACGCGCTCGGAGCTCCCGTTGCCGACGGATGAGAGAAAGAAGATTGCATTGTTTACGAATGTGCCTGAAAAGGCAGTAATTTCTGCCTACGATGCCGACGATCTCTACAAGATTCCCAAGATGATGCACGAGCAGGGGCTCGACGAGATCGTCGCGCGGCAGCTCGGGCTCGAGTTGCCGCCGGCCGACCTCAGCGAGTGGGACACGGTCGTCGAGGCGAAGGAAAACCCGACCGCCGAGGTCGACATCGCGATGGTCGGCAAATACATGGATCTCAAGGATTCCTACATCTCGCTCGTGGAGGCGCTGCAACATGGCGGGATTCATACCCGCACAAGCGTCAAGATTCACTTCATCGAGTCGACGGACATCGAGGAGCATGGCACGGCCGTGCTCGAGCCGATGGACGGCATCGTCGTGCCGGGCGGGTTCGGCGATCGCGGCATCGAGGGCAAGATTTTGGCGGTGAAATTCGCGCGTGAGCGCGGCATTCCGTACCTCGGCATCTGCCTCGGCATGCAGGTTGCTGTCATCGAGGCGGCGCGCAACCTGGCGGGCCTCGATGGCGCGATGAGCACCGAGTTCGACCCGGGTACGCCGCACCCGGTCGTCGGCCTCATCACCGAATGGCAGGACGCCAGCGGCTCGACCGAAGAACGCAGCGAAGACTCCGACCTCGGCGGCACGATGCGACTCGGCGGCCAGGAGGTGCAGCTGGTGGAGGGCTCGCTTGCCGCCCGCGCCTACGGTACCACGGCGATCGTCGAGCGCCACCGGCACCGCTACGAAGTCAACAACAACTATCGCGAGCGACTGTCCGCCGCCGGCCTGACCTTTTCCGGCCTTTCGGTGGACGACCTCGTGGAGATGGTCGAGATCGACGATCATCCGTTTTTCCTCGCCAGCCAGTTTCACCCGGAGTTCACTTCCAACCCGCGCGACGGCCACCCCCTGTTCAGGAGCTATATCGCCGCGGCCCGCAAGCACTCGGAAGCCGCATTGCCAGAGGCGCGGGAAGCATGAAGCTGTGCGGCTTTGATGTCGACAATGATCGCCGCTTCTTCCTGATCGCGGGAACCTGCGTGGTCGAGAGCGAGCAGATGTCGCTCGATACGGCCGGCGCGCTTAAGGAGATCACGACCGGCCTCGGTGTCCCGCTGATCTACAAGTCGTCCTTTGACAAGGCCAATCGCTCGTCGCAGGCGAGTTTTCGCGGGCCCGGCATGGATGAGGGTCTGCGCATCCTCGGCGAGGTCAGGAAGCAGATCGGCGTGCCGGTGCTCACCGACGTCCACGAGGACACACCGATGGATGAGGTCGCCGAGGTCGTCGACGTGCTGCAGACGCCCGCGTTCCTGTGTCGGCAGACGAATTTCATCCTGCGGACCGCGGGGGCGGGTTTGCCGGTCAACATCAAGAAGGGGCAGTTCCTGTCGCCCTGGGAGATGCAGAACGTCGTCGACAAGGCGCGGTCAACCGGCAATGACAGCATCATGGTCTGCGAGCGCGGGTTCTCGTTCGGCTACAACAACCTGGTTTCGGATATGCGCAGCCTGGCCGTGATGCGCGGCACCGGGGCGCCGGTCGTCTTCGATGCCACACACTCGGTGCAACAGCCCGGCGGGCTGGGCTCGGCCTCGGGCGGTCGTCGCGAGTTCATCCCGGTGCTGGCGCGCGCGGCGGCCGCGGCCGGGGTCGCCGGGTTTTTCATGGAAACGCACCCGGATCCCGAAACCGCACTAAGTGATGGCCCCAATGCCTGGCCGCTCGACAAGATGAAACAATTACTGGAAACGCTCGTGTCGATCGACGAGAGCGTCAAGCAACAGGGTTACGCAGAGGCCGAATTCGGCCTCGGTGTGCCGGACTCGCTCAACAAAACGGACTGACAATGATCAAGATTACGGAAATTCGGGGTCGCGAGATCCTCGATTCGCGCGGCAACCCCACGGTTGAAGCTGATGTCACACTCGCCGACGGGAGCACCGGCCGTGCCGGCGTGCCGTCGGGTGCCTCGACCGGCACCCGCGAGGCCGTCGAACTGCGTGACGGTGACAAATCGCGTTACCTCGGCAAGGGCGTGCGCAAGGCCGTGGGCAACGTCAACGGTGTCCTGCGCGAGGCGCTGCTGGGCGTGGAATTCAAGCATCAGCGGGCACTGGACGAGCGCATGATCGAACTCGATGGCAGCGATAACAAGGGCAACCTCGGCGCCAATGCGCTGCTCGCCATTTCGCTCGCCGTCGCGAAGGCCGACGCTGCGTCACACGGGCTGTCGCTCTACCGGCATCTCGGCCCGGGCACCATGATGCCGGTGCCGATGATGAACATCATCAATGGCGGCGCACACGCCGACAACAGTGTCGACATCCAGGAGTTCATGATTCTGCCGGTCGGCGCCGAATGCTTTTCCGAGGCCTTGCGGTACGGCGCCGAAGTCTTCCACAGCCTGAAAAGCGTGCTGCGAGGCAAAGGTCTCAACACGTCGGTGGGCGACGAGGGCGGTTTTGCCCCGGACCTGCCGTCCAACCGTGCTGCGCTCGATACGATCATGACCGCGATCGAGCAGGCCGGCTTCAAACCGGGCGACGACATTCTGCTGGGTCTCGACGCCGCCAGCTCCGAGTTCTACAAGGACGGCATTTACGACCTCGCATCGGAAGGAAGGCAGTTCGACGCGGCCGGATTCACCGATTTCCTCGCAGATCTGGCGGGCGCCTACCCGATTATCTCGATCGAGGACGGCATGGACGAGAGCGACTGGGACGGCTGGCGGCTGCTGACCGAAAAGCTCGGTGAGACGGTTCAGCTCGTGGGTGACGACCTGTTCGTCACCAATACTTCGATACTGGCGCGTGGCATCAAGGAAAATATTACCAATTCAATCTTGATAAAACCTAACCAGATCGGTACCTTAAGCGAAACTCTTGATGCAATTACTATGGCAGACGAAGCAGGGTTCAGCGCGGTGATCTCGCACCGGTCCGGCGAAACGTCGGTCGCGACGATCGCCGACGAGGTCGCCCTGGATGCGTTTTCGGTGAAGGTCGGCTAAGGAAAGGTCGGCCACGACGACGCGCCGGCAGCCGGCTTGGGGAAAGTTGTGAGCGGTTCTCGCTGGTTGATCATTGTATTGGCAGTTGCCGGGCTCGGCCTGCAGGTCAAGCTGTGGTTTTCCGATGACGGTTACCGCAAAACGCTGAACCTGCGCTCTGCCGTCGCCGAGCAACGCGCGCTCAACGAGGAACTCCGGGGGCGCAATGCGGCGCTCGACGCCGAGGTCATCAATCTCAAGCAGGGCCGGGACGCGGCCGAAGAGCGAGCGCGCACCGATCTCGGCATGATCGGTGCGAGGGAAACGTTCTACCAGGTCGTGCCGGTCGCCGAAGCAAGCCGCCGGGATTGAGCGATGGCCCTGCCGGAGTGGGCCCGCGCGCACGGGCCTCCGCTGTGCGCCGCGACCTTGCGCTCGGTGCCCGATGACTTCCAGGTAACCGAAATACTCGACTGGCCGTTTTCCGGCGACGGCGAGCACGACTACCTCTGGATCGAGAAGACCGGCGCGAATACCGAGTGGGTTGCACGCCAGCTCGCACGTCATGCCGGCGTGCAGGCTCGGGACGTCGGGTACGCCGGACTCAAGGACCGGCATGCGGTGACGCGGCAATGGTTCAGCGTACCGCGCTGGAACACGCCCGACTGGACAGCCCTGTTTGCCGAGGGCGTCGCGGTCCTCGACGTGCAGCGCCACCAGAAAAAGCTGCGGCGTGGCGCGCACCGGGGCAACCGGTTTCGAATCGTGCTGCGAGGTGATGGTTTTGCTGCTGCAGCGGACGCGCTCGGCTCGCGGCTGGAGTTGATTCGCGAGCAGGGAGTTCCCAACTATTTCGGCGAGCAGCGCTTCGGCCGGGGCGGCGCCAACCTGAAGCTGACGGACGACTGGGCCGCCGGCAGGCGTCTGCCGCGCCACAAACGCAGCCTCGCCATTTCGACCGTGCGCTCGTTCCTGTTCAACGAACAGCTCGACGCGCGCGTGCAGGACGGCACGTGGAATCGCCTGCTGCCCGACGATGTTGCGAATCTCGACGGTACGGGCAGTGTGTTTGACGTGGCTGAGGTCGACGAAGAACTCGTACGCCGCTGCGCGGAACTGGACATTCACCCAACGGGTGTGTTGGCCGGAGAGGGATCTGGCCTCGGCTCTGCAGCATGGCGCAACGCGCTCGATAACGCCCGTGTCGAGCCTGGCGCACGGAGCCTGCGGTTGCGTGTTGATGACCTCTGTCACGAGGCCGTCGATGCCGGCATGGTCGTGACGTTCTTCCTGAGGCGTGGTGCTTACGCGACGTCCGTATTGAGGGAGATCGCAACCTGCCACACTTCAGGCCATGACACTGATCGGCCCTGACAACGACCTGGCACTCATGGCAGTGCTGTTCGTCATTGCAGGCGGCGCATTCCTCGCCGAGCGTACGCGCATCGGCTCTCACCTGACCGGCGCTGTCATTGCCATCCTCGCTGCCATCGTTGCGGCCAACCTGAACGTCATTCCGCACACCGCGCCCGCCTACGATTTCGTTTTCAGCTACTTCGTGCCGATTCTGATACCGCTGTTCCTGTTCCAGGCCAACCTGCGCACGATACTTCTTCGAGACGACGCGCATGTCGCTGGCTTTTCTCATTGCCAGCGCCGGTACCGTGGCCGGGGTCCTCATCGCAGTGTCCCTGCTCGACCTCGGTGAGCTTGCCGCGGCAGCCGTGACCGAGCCGGCGCTGCGGGAGGCCGGGGTCGCCGGGCTTTTCGCATCGACCTATATCGGCGGCTCGGTAAACTATGCGGCCCTGGGCGAGATAACCGGTCTCAGGACGGATGCGTCGTTCTTCTCTGCAGCGACTGCGACCGACAACCTGTTCAGCGCGGTGTTCCTCGGCGTACTGGCGCTGCTGCCGGGCTGGAACTGGCTCGCGCGCCGGTTCACGCGCCACGAACACGGGGAACGACCGGCGCTGCCCGAAGCGCGGGAAAAAATTTCCGCGACCAGCCTGACGCTGGCCATGGCGACCTCGATAAGTTTCGTTGCAATCGGCGATGCACTCACTGCCGCGCTGGGTGCGCCGAGTGCCCGTTACGCAATCATCACGGTGCTGGTCGTCGCCGCCGCGACGCTGTTGCCGCGCTTCATGCAATCGCTTCAGGGCGGCTTCGAACTCGGCGTCAGCCTCGCGTTCGTCTTTTTCGCGGCGATCGCCGCGGGAGCCGACCTTGTTGCCATGGTCAGCATCGCGCCGCTGCTGATCGTGCTCGTCCTGATCCTGTTAAGCATCCACCTGCTCGTGTTGCTCGTTGCGGGGCGCGTGTTTGGTCTGACCTTGCCCGAACTCGTGACGGCGTCGAATGCGGCCGTGCTGGGTGCGACGACGGCGCCGGCCCTGGCCGCCGCGAGAGGGTGGCACGACCTCGTCACACCGGGCGTCCTGGTCGGTGTCCTCGGGTATGCGCTGGGCACGATCGTCGGCACTGGGCTGTTTCATTTGTTGTCGTAGTCTCGCCAGTCGGGACTTGCCCCTGAACCCCGTCGAGCCACTCGTCGCCGACAATCACGGCCAGCCGGAAATCCATGGCTCACGGGCGCTGCAAAAGCACGTAAACGGCGCCGGTGCCGCCGTCGACCTGGCGGGTCGAAACGAACGCCAGCACGCAGTCCCAGCGGCGTAGCCAGCGATTGACCGCGTTCTTCAGCACCGGGCCGCGCTCACCCGAGCCAAGCCCCTTGCCGTGCACCACGCGGACGCACAATTTGCCCTGCGATGCGCTGTACTGGATGAAATCGGTCAGGGCCGGCCTGGCTTCCTCGAGCGTCATGCCGTGCAGGTCGATCTCGGCCTGGACACTGTATCCGCCGCGCTGGAGCTTGCGCATCGTGCGCTTGCCGACGTGCTGGCGCCGGAAGCGCAGGGCGGCCCCGTAGCCATGCTCGAGCGTGTCGATATCGTCTTCGAGGCTTTCTTCGAGAACGCGCTGCTGATCGGCCCGCGAGAAACGTGCCCGGGGTTTGGGTTTGGGTTTCAGAGCGGGCACGCGGGGCTCGTGTTTGAGCGGTTTCGTGCCCTGCATGGCCCGCTTGAAGTCGTCGGTGTCTTTCTCGCTCACAGCCGGTATAGTGTGCGCGACTTGAACGCCATTCAATACCTCGCGCGCCGAAAACACGAATGAAAATCCTCGTAAGCAATGACGATGGATATCTCTCCACGGGCATCAACGCACTGACCAACGCACTCGCGCAGGTTGCGGACGTGACCGTCGTAGCGCCCGACCGAAACCGGTCGGCAGCCAGCAATTCCCTGACACTGGGGCGCCCGCTGCGCGTGTCGAGCTACGGCGACAAGCGCTACAAGGTGGACGGCACACCCTCCGATTGCGTGCATCTCGCGGTGACCGGGTTTCTCGACGAAGAACCCGACCTCGTCGTGTCGGGGATCAACCACGGCGCCAATCTCGGCGACGACGTGATCTACTCGGGCACGGTGGCCGCGGCGATGGAGGGCCGCTTCCTGGGCCTGCCCACGATCGCGGTATCCCTTGTCGGCACGACGCTGGTCGGCGCGAGACTGACCCACTTCGACACCGCGGCGCGCGTGGCCGTCGAACTGGTGCAGAAGATCGAGCGGGCGTCCCTGGCGCATGACACCGTGCTCAACGTCAACGTGCCGGACCTGCCTTACGAGAAGCTCGCGGGCATCCGGGCCGCGCGGCTCGGATTTCGACACAAGTCAGAACAGGTGCTCAGGCAGACCGATCCCTACGGCAGGCCCATCTACTGGATCGGGCCGGCCGGCGGCGGGCAGGATGCAGGCGAGGGCACAGATTTCCATGCGATTGAACAGGGCGCGGTCGCGGTGACGCCGCTCAAGGTCGATCTGACCCGCCACGAGGCCGTCAGCGGAATAGCGGAGTGGCTCGAGCAATGATCGATATCCGCAGGGGCATCGGCATGACGTCGGCACGCACCCGCGACCGGCTGGTGCAACGCCTGCGCGACCAGGGCATCAGAAACGAGGACGTTCTGGCGCAGATTCGCAACGTGCCGCGCCACCTGTTCGTCGACGAGGCCCTGGCGAGTCGCGCCTACGAGGATACGGCGCTGCCGATCGGGCTCGGCCAGACGATCAGTCAGCCGTACGTCGTCGCCCGCATGACCGAAGCGCTGCTCGACGGCTTCGAGGGCGAGACGGTGCTCGAGGTCGGCACCGGCTGCGGCTACCAGACCGCCGTGCTGGCGCCACTCGTGAAGAAGGTTTATACCATCGAGCGTATTCCCGATTTGCTGCGCCGGGCCAGGCAGCGCCTGCGTGAGCTGGACATCTACAACGTCCAGTTCAAGCCCGGTGACGGTTGGGACGGGTGGCCGAAGTACGGTCCATACGACGGCATTATCGTCACGGCCGCCCCGGATCACGTGCCCGAGAAACTGCTGCAGCAGCTCGCGCCCGGCGGGCGGGTCATTATTCCGGTGGGTCCCCAGGGCGTGCAGGACCTGGTCAGGATCACGAAGTGCGACGATCATTACGAGCAGGTCTCGCTCGGTGCGGTCAGTTTCGTGCCACTCGTGAAGGGCGATACATGAAGTTGTTCCGACCGCTGTACGACCGGGTGCTGCGATGGTCCCGGCACCCGCATGCCGAGCGCTAGCTCGGCGCCATGAGCTTCGCGGAGTCCTAGTTTTTCCCGATCCCGGTCGACGTCATGCTCGCGCCGATGTGCCTGGCGGACCGTAGCAA
>JARRMH010000219.1:0-4835 GCA_037386205.1 Woeseiaceae bacterium
GCATGCCCGAGGTACTCCGAGCTGATGAGCCCCTCCTTGCGTGCCTGCCGCAGGCGCTTTTCGAGTGGTCCGTGTTCCTTTTGCAGTTCCAGGGCTTCCTGCAACAGGCCGAGCGGATTGCTCGGCTCGAGCGTCGTGTACGCGTACTCGCTGAGGCGCTCGCGTGCTTCGCCCGGACTCGTGACGATGCCGACGACGCGCTCGGTAATCTCGTCCGAGGGAATCTTGAAGGTACGGCCGCGCGGGAAAATGAAGAAGCGCAGGAACCACGATACCCAGCGATTCGGGAAATTGAGCAGGAACGCGTGCAGCGCTTCCTGTGCCTGGTACATCAGCGTGCGCACTGACCACTCGACGAGCGGTAAATCGGTGGCGCGGCGCCCCTGGTTCTCGAAATGCTTGAGTACGCAGGAAGCGAGGTACATCGAACTGACGATATCGCCGAGCCGCGCGGACAGTAACTCCCGTTTTTTCAGGTCGCCGCCCAGCGTGAGCATGGCGAAGTCGGACGCCAGCGCGAACGCGGCACTGTAGCGATTGATGTTCTGATAGTAGCGCCGGGTCGGCGTATTCAGCGGCACACTGCTGAATTTTCCGTGCGTAAGGGCCAGGAAAAAAGAGCGGGCAAGGTTGCTGATCGCGTAACCGATATGGCCGAACAGGGCGTCGTCGAATTCGATCAGGCCCCGATCATGGTCCTCGTCACCGGCCGCCTGGAGTTCGCGCAGCACGAAGGGATGGCAGCGAATCGCCCCCTGGCCGTAAATGATCAGGCTGCGCGTCAGGATGTTCGCGCCTTCGACCGTAATGGCAATCGGCGTTGCCATGTATCCGCGGCCGAGGTAGTTGTTTGGCCCCATCATGACGCCCTTGCCGCCGTGGATGTCCATGGCGTCATTGGCGCACTTGCGGCCCATCTCGGTGCAGTGGTACTTGAGGATCGCGGACGGCACGGCCGGTTTCTCACCCTGGTCGATGGCGCCGGACGTCACCGCTACCGCAGCGTTCATGATGTAGGTATGTCCGGCGATGCGGGCGAGCGGGTCGCCCACCCCTTCGAAATAGGCAATCGGCAGGTTGAACTGCTTGCGAATCATCGCATAGGCACCGGTCGCGTAGCTCGCCGCCTGGCCGCCGCCTGCGGCCGTCGACGGCAGGGTAATGGCGCGCCCGACCGACAGCAGTTCGACCAGCATCTTCCAGCCCCGACCGGCCATTTCGGGCCCGCCGATGATGTAGTCGAGGGGCACGAAAACGTCCTTGCCGCGCGTGGGACCGTTCTGGAATGCGATCGAGAGCGGGTTGTGGCGATTGCCGACTTCGACTCCCTCGGTATCGGTCGGGATCAGTGCCGCGGTTATGCCGTACTCTTCCTGATCGCCGATCAGTTGGTCGGGGTCATACAGTTTAAATGCCAGGCCGAGCACGGTCGCCACCGGGGCGAGCGTGATGTAGCGCTTGTCCCAGTTCAGGCGAATGCCGGTAATGGTTTCGCCGTTCCACTCGCCTTTGCAGACGACGCCGCTGTCGACCAGCGCCGCCGCATCGGAGCCGGCCTGCGGTGAGGTCAGCGCAAAACACGGGATCTCGGTTCCGGCCGCCAGTCCCGGCAGGTAGCGTTTCTTTTGTTCATCGGTGCCGTAATGCAACAGGAGTTCGGCCGGGCCCAGGGAATTGGGCACGCCGATCGTGCTCGATGCGACCGCACTGCGGCTCGCCAGTTTCTGGATGACGACCGCGTTGGCATATGCAGAAAACTCGAGCCCGCCGTACTCCTTGGGGATGATCATCGCAAAGAATTTCTTCTCGATGATGTAGTCCCATACCTCCTTCGGCATGTCACCGAGTTCGTGATTTATCGCCCAGTCGTCGATCATGCGGCAGAGTTCTTCGCACGGGCCGTCGACAAATGCCTGTTCTTCCTCGGACAGCCGCGGCGCCGGGAAATCCATGAGCTTGTTCCAGTCGGGCATCCCGGAGAACAATTCGCCGTCCCACCAGACGCTGCCGGCCTCGAGCGCCTCGCGCTCGGTATCGGACATGGACGGCAGCATCTTGCGGTAGACCGCAAGGAGCGGTTTGGTGATCTTCTCACGGCGCACTTCTGTGAGGTTCGGAACCACCAGGAGTCCGAACAGCGCCCACAGGATCAGCAGCCACCACCAGGCACCGTCGCCGAAAACCGTGTACGCGGCCAGAGCCAGGCCAGCGGCGATTGTCGACGTGCGCAGGTCGACGCGCTGGTAGGCGAGATAGATTGCGCCGCCGATAAACAGCAGCGCCCAGAACAGGCTGATGATCAAGTCGGGCATTCTCCTACCTTATAAGAGTTGTTCGATAGCGGAACGTTCCTCGCGGAGTTCTTTTTCGGTCTCGTCCATACGGGAACGGCTGAAGTCGCTGATGTCGAGGTCCTGCACGATAGCGTAGTCGCCGTTCGCACAACGCACCGGGAACGAATAAATGATACCGGGCTCGATGCCGTAGCTGCCGTCGGCGGGTACCGCCATGCTCACCCAGTCGTTTTCCGTGGAGCCGAGCACCCAGTCGTGCATGTGGTCGATCGCAGCCGAGGCGGCCGAGGCGGCCGATGATGCGCCCCGCGCCTTGATGATGGCCGCACCGCGCTGTTGCACCACCGGAATGAACTGATCCACGAGCCAGTCCTCGTCCACCAGATCGAGCGCCGCCTTGCCGCCGACCGTTGCATGACTGACATCCGGATACTGTGTCGCCGAGTGATTACCCCAGATCGCCATGCACCGGATATCGTTGACATGGCTATCGGTCTTGGCCGCGAGCTGTGCCTTGGCCCGGTTGTGGTCGAGGCGCGTCATCGCCGTAATGTTGCGAGGGTCGAGATCGGGGGCGTTCGCCTGGGTGATCAGGGCGTTGGTGTTGGCCGGGTTGCCGACGACGAGAACCTTGATGTCGCGACTGGCGTGCTGGTTGAGGGCCTTGCCCTGAACCGAGAATATCGCCGCGTTGGCTTCGAGAAGGTCCTTGCGTTCCATACCGGGGCCGCGCGGACGTGCTCCCACGAGCAGCGCATAGTCGGCGTCCTTGAATGCGACATCCGGGTCGTCGGTCGGCACGACCCCCGCCAGCGTCGGGAATGCGCAATCGTCGAGCTCCATCACGACCCCCTTGAGTGCGTCGAGGGCGGGTGTAATCTCGAGCAGTTGCAGCACCACGGGCTGGTCCTTGCCGAGCATCTGCCCGGATGCGATGCGGAATGCGAGCTGGTAACCGATCTGGCCGGCAGCGCCGGTGATCGTGACACGGACGGGTGATTTCATGGTTCTGACCTGCGATTGTTGTTCGTTTGCCAAGGGCCGGTGAGTCTAGCATTGGCGGCTCCCGCAGGCACTCTGGAGAATCCCCTACCTCGCGGGTGAAATCCCGGCATCGGGGAACGCGTCGCGCAGCGCGGCGAGTTCGGCCGCGGCTTCCTCATCGCGCTCCTGGTCGCGCAATGCCTCGATGCAGGCAAGCCAGCTTGCTGCCGTCATTCTTGCCTCCTGGTCGCATGCTGCAGGCGCTGCGACGTCGCTGCCAGAATCGGGCGCCGCCGCGGATGCGCGTTGCGGGGCGCTCTGCCGCATGGCATCTGCTTCCTTCGCCCGCATCACGTCGGCATCGCGGCGGGCACGCTCGGCCGGCGGGGCGCCGGGCGCCGTTTGCTGCTCGTGAGACGGGGGGGCATCGCTGAACACCGTGATTTCGAGCAGGATCGCGAGACTCAGACCAATCGTTGCCGCCCAGGCGACCGGGCGCATCCAGGTGCGCACAATGCCATAGCGCGATCGCCCCTCGCGGCTGGCGGCGTCGAGAATGCGCCGGTCGAGCGCTGGAGGCGTCGACTCTTTCGCGAGATCGCGATAGGCCGCCGAAACCCGTTCCTGGTCCTTGTGTGTCGTCATGATCGTGCTCGCGGTTCATCGATCGCGGCCCGCAATTTGCGCACCGCATAACGTAACCGGCTCTTCGCGGTTTCGCGATTGCAGTCGGTTATCGCAGCGATCTGATCGACGGTCAGGCCGCCCTCTTCGTGCAACAGGAAGGCGTCGCGCTGCTCGACGGGCAGGTCAGCCAGCGCCAGTTCGAGTCGCTCGCGCGCGAGGGTGCGTTCGGTCGTGGTCTCCGGCGGTTCGCCGGGATCCGGATGCAACTCCGGGTCGAGCGGGGAGCTTTCCGCGTGGCGTTTGTTACGCCGCAGGTGGTCGATGAAGCAGTTGTGCGCCACGCGGTACAGGAAGGTCGTGAATTTTGCCGTCGGCCGGTAGGTTTGCCGTGCCCTGATGATCTTGCCCCAGGACTCCTGAAACACGTCTTCGGCGGTCTGGGCGTGCCCCGACAGCCGCAGGAGATAACGGTACAGCGGATCCTTGTGCCGTTTGTACAGCGCCTCGAACGCCCCGACGTCGCCCTCCCGGTAGCGCAACATCAGGGCACTGTCGTCCGGCGTATGGTCCATGCACGGAGCATAGGCGAGCACCGGCCTCCTGCCTAGGCAGGCCTCGTCAGCCGCGATGGATTGGGTTCGGGAGGGCATCGTTTCCTGTCGTCGGTCGCCTTGTCAGTTAACGGCCGCGGCCTCCCGCGGGGGTTAAAAATGTGCTTCGACAGGCTTGCAATCCGGGGAAATAGTGTTATAGTCAACTATAACACCAGTTCACCAGAACCCTGAACGGGGGCCCCGGCCGGTACCGGGAGATGAAAAATGAAGAGATTGTCAGCATATTTCAACGAATTAATCAGCCTTGCTGTCATGTTGTTGCTATTGGCCGCGCTGGTCTCGGGCCAGCTCAACGCGGGAACCGCGCGGTTGGCAG
>JARRMH010000220.1:0-4821 GCA_037386205.1 Woeseiaceae bacterium
TTGCACTGGAGCGGTATCGGATCACATATTCTCTCGGGGCTCGACGGCGGCGGCGTCCTCGACAACCCCCCATGCAAAATGGGGGTATTCCCGTACACGAACATGGCGAAAGAACCCCATTCTCAATTGCGTAACGGGCGTGTCAAATCGTTGCCATATGGCGACATATGGACGACTTCCCGAAAGTGCGAGACATTACCCGTCAGTCGTTTGACATTTGACTACGATTGAATTCGACCCGTTCCTGACGGGACGTGCACTTCGCTTGGGCACTCTCGCACCGCGGTCGAAGGCCAGACTGTCGTAGCACGCGTGACGTCGCGGCGGAACCTTTTCCGCACGGCTGACGTGTATACGACATAACCGCGTGCGTTGCGCTTGGGCAAGCGCTGCACGCCGCAGGAGAAAAGCACCATGAACCTCGCATTGTTTAGCGCCGCTCTATTGATGACTGTTATTGCGATGGGTTTTGTGACGACGCCGCTGGTAGTCGCACACAATCGTAATGACTCAGGTTCGGCGAAGTTTTCACTGCTCGCCGTGGTGGCCGTGTTTGCGCTCGGCATTTTTCTCTATGGCGTCATCGGCAAACCGCAGTTCAGCAACGTCACGCCCGCACCGACCGCAACTACCACCACTGCGCAGTTGACACAGCCCAACAGCAACGATGGTAACGATAAGGTCGGTTCCGTCACGGCGCTCCTCAGCGGGCTGGAGACACGCCTCGCTGAGAACCCCGATGATGCCAAGGGCTGGCTACTGCTCGCGAAGTCTTATGACCATCTCGGTCGCGACGACGACGCGCGGGCGGCTTACGAGAAAGCCAAAGCCCTCGGCATGACGGATGCGACACTCGAGTCACGTCTTTCCGGCGGGACCGCGCAAGCGACTTCGTCCGAGGCAGCGATTCACGGTCAGGTGTCCGTTGCCGATGCGGTCGCTTCACAGGTCAACCCCGACGATGTCGTCTACGTCGTCGCCAAGGCTGACGGCAACCCGATGCCGCTCGCCGTCCTGCGTCGCTCGGCAGCGGATCTGCCTTTCGACTTCGTCCTCACCGACGAGAACTCCATGGTGCAGGGCGGCGGCTTGTCCAGCGCGGACTCGGTGACCGTCTCGGCGCTGCTATCGAAAACCGGCGATGCACTCGATGCCGGGAACATCGGTGCCACGAGTGCCGCGATCGACCCCCGCGCTTCCGGGGAACTGATTCTGAGAATAGGTAACAATAAATGAACGATTCCGCCGCCAGCATCGCGCTGCCGCAACCGAACGCCGGGGCTCAGCCCAAGGCCGGGGTTCAGCCCAAGAAAAAAGTCGTGCGCCGCAATGCCGGCGCCTTCCAATGGTACCTGCTGCTGACGCTCCTGATCACGTTCGGCTGGCTCATCCGGGACTACAATCTCATTGATCCGGAGCACGGTGTCGGCTACTGGCTGGGCATCACGGGCGGCACGCTGATGGTGCTGTTGCTGTTGTACCCGCTGCGCAAACGCGTCCGCATGCTGCATGCGTTGGGCCCGACGCGTATCTGGTTCCGCATGCACATGGTGTTCGGCCTGGTGGGCCCCCTGCTTATTCTTTACCACAGCAATTTCCATCTCGGCTCATTCAACAGTCGCGTCGCGTTCTACAGCATGCTGCTCGTCTCGGGCAGCGGGATTATCG
Organism: Woeseiaceae bacterium; assembly: GCA_037386205.1. GTDB lineage: Bacteria > Pseudomonadota > Gammaproteobacteria > Steroidobacterales > Woeseiaceae > UBA1847. The sequence continues at coordinate 1,669 of JARRMH010000220.1, forward strand.
GCCGGCACTTTTACGCGGGCATCCATCGCGGGTTGTATGGCCGCAAGACGTCGCTCAAGGAACTGCAGCAGGAACTGGCGGAGTCGATCGACAACAGCCATGGGCTCGCACGGATCATGCCGCAACTCGTGGCACGCCTCGAAAGAAACGCTGCTGACCTGCAGGACCATGCCATTCGCAAAACGATCGGTATTCGCCGCAGCCTGCGCTGGACTTTCACGCATTTCTACGAGCGCATCGCGTTGCTCTGGGTTGCGCATCGCGAATTGAGTGCCGCCGCCGCTGCCTCCCCTGTAATCGCAAGAGACCGCAAGAAGATACGCCGGGCGGCTACCCGTTATATACGCGACTTCACGGTGCTGACCGGACGCGTCGCGCAATTCTCTTTGTACGAGCGGCTGTTCGCCCTCTGGCACGTCCTTCATCTGCCGATTTTCTTCCTGATGGTGCTGTCGGCCTTCGTTCACATTTTTGCGGTGCACGTGTACTGATCCGGCGCGTCGCATGAAGCTTGGGACTTTCGTACTTGGACTTTTGATGGCATTAACGTTGACGCATTCCACGACCGCCAGGGCGCAGATCGAGACGCTGATCATGCCCGGCAAAGTCACGGACGCGCACGCCGACTACGAAGAAGAATGCGGCAACTGCCATCTGCGCTTCGAGCGCAGCAAGCAGCGCGCGCTGTGTCTCGACTGCCACGACGAGGTCAACGCCGACATCGAGCAGGGCCTCGGCTTTCACGGCAAGGATCGCCGCGCCCGGCGCGCGACGTGCGCGAACTGTCATACGGAGCACGAGGGCCGCGACGCCGACATCGTTGGACTCGATACGCAGGCATTCGACCACGAGCTCACTGACTTTCCCCTGCTCGGCAAACATGCAGGCAACAGTTGCGATGCCTGCCATGAGCCGGATCAGCCTCACCGTGACGCGCCGACGGACTGCTTCTCGTGCCATGAAGACGACAACCCGCACGGGCAAACGCTCGGCACTCTGTGTGGCGACTGCCACACGCCGAGTGACTGGCTCGAGGTCGAGTTCGACCACGATGCGACCGGATACCCGTTGCTCGGCAAGCACCAGGAACCTGCCTGCCTCGACTGCCACGCCGACAGTACGTTCACGGATACGCCGGCAACCTGTTTCGGCTGCCATGCCGAAGATGACGCGCACGACGGTCGCAGCGGCAATGAATGCGGCAACTGCCATTCACCCCTCGGGTGGAATGACACGAGTTTCGATCACAACCGCGACACGCAATTCCTGCTCGACGGCAAGCATGCCGAGCAGAACTGCGATGCCTGCCACAGCCCGGACCCGTTCTCCGACCAGCTGGCGACCGAGTGCGTCAGCTGTCACCTCGAAGACGACCATCACGAGGGGCTGCTGGGCCAACAGTGCGAATCCTGTCACGCGAGCTCCGCGTGGACCGACGTTCGTTTCGATCACGCGGTCGATACCGGGCACGCGCTCAACGGCGCGCACGCCGAGATCGAATGCAAGGCATGCCATATCGAACCCGCGTTCGAGGTTGCGCCGGCGACGGACTGCCTCTCGTGCCACGAAGATGATGACGCTCACGACGGCACGATGGGTGCAGCGTGCGGCGACTGCCACACCGAATCGTCCTGGGAAGACGACGTGCTGTTCGACCACGGCCTGACGCGGTTCCCGTTGCTCGGCAAGCACGATGAGGCGGAATGCAGCGAGTGTCACGAGTCCCACGTATTCCGGGATACGCCGGATCAATGCGTGGACTGTCATCGCGACAACGATGCCCATGACGGCCGCTTCGGGGAGTCCTGCGCGCTGTGCCACAACCCCGTCGAATGGCAGCAATGGGTGTTCGATCACGATCGACAAACCGCCTTTGCTCTCGAGGGCGCGCACGGCGACGTGGCGTGCGAGTCCTGCCATCGTCAGCCGTTGGCGGAGCAGGCCAGTCTCGGCCGCTATTGTGCCGACTGCCACAAGTCGGACGACGTTCACGACGGCGAGTTCGGCCCGGTTTGCGCGCGCTGCCACACGACCGAGTCCTTCCGCGACGTGAGGTCGATACGATGATGCAACGCCTCGCAGTTTTCCTGTTGCTGGTATGCGCACCGCTTGCCAACGCCCAGGAGCCGTTCGATCATTTCAGCACCGGGTTCGAACTCGATGGTGCGCACACGAGCGTGACCTGCGATCGCTGTCACACGGCCGGCAGGTTCGAGGGGACGAACCCGGCCTGCGTGAGCTGTCATTCGTCGATCGGCGCGGTGCAGGCGACCGCGAAGTCGCCCGACCACGCGGCCAGCAACGAGATGTGCGCGGACTGCCACACGACTTCGGCCTGGACCCCGGTCGCGTTCATGGACCATACGGCGGTGACGGGCAGCTGCTCCACCTGCCACAATAATGTCGCGGCGACGGGCAAACCCGTCGACCACATCGAGTCCAGCGACCGCTGCGACGACTGTCACCAGACCGGCGCCTGGACGCCGGCGGTCTTCGATCACAGCAACATTACGGGCAGTTGCTTCAGTTGCCACAACGGCAACGAGGCGACCGGTAAACACCCGACGCACATCGCGAGCAGCGACAGGTGCGAAGACTGTCACTCGACCACCGGTTGGATCCCGGCATCATTCGATCATTCCAACATAACAACGGCGTGCGCGAGCTGTCACAATGGCGTCGAGGCGACGGGCAAAAACATCGATCACATCAATTCGACGGCGGCCTGTGAAACCTGCCACAACACCAGCATCTGGTCACCCGCGGAGCAGGTCGACCATACGCAGGTGATCGGCACATGCTTCTCCTGCCATAACGGCACCGTGGCCACGGGCAAAGACCCGGATCACATCACCAGCGGCGACACCTGTGACGACTGCCACACCACCAACGCCTGGGTCCCGGCCAACTTCGATCACGTCAATATCACCGGTGACTGTGTCAGCTGCCACAAACTCGATGACGTGCACCGCGGTCAGGAAGGCAAGGACTGCGGACGTTGCCACCAACCCAGCGGCTGGGGCGACAAAATCGTTTTCGACCATGGCCTGACGCGCTTTCCGCTCATAGGCCTGCACGCCACGGCCCCTTGCGAAGAGTGCCACGCGTCATCGGCGTTCAGGGACACCTCCCGCGACTGCATCGCCTGCCACC
>JARRMH010000221.1:0-9873 GCA_037386205.1 Woeseiaceae bacterium
CTGCAGGATCTCGGTCAGCCGCTCTTTGTTCTCTAGTTCGAGTGCATTCCAGCGGGATGCAAAGCTTGCGACGATATAGCGCGACTGTTCGGGTGCGGTCGCCGCCAGCCACTCGCGCAGCGCGGAGATACGGTCACTGTCCCCCTCGGAGTCGAAGGTTGTCTTGTCGGGCCACGGTGCGTCGGGCACCTCGTCGCCTGCGAGCCAGTCCGGCACCGGGGCGCACTCGTCGGCTTCGCCCTTGACGTACTCGAGCATGCGCGGGAACGACTCGTCGAACGGTGCATCGACGCCCTCCGGGAACCAGATGAAGTGACCGATCCCCATCGAGGGGAAGTCCTCGCCCTCGTTCCAGTGCGTCAGGTACTCGAGCTTGCCGCCCGTCTCGTTCTCGAAGATGCGCGAGGCGATCCAGTAATAGTCGGCCGCACGCAGGTCGGGCATCTCGAGCGGTCGCGGCGGCTCATCTTTGCCACAGCCGGCGGCCACGAGCGTGACCAGCAGCACCGCAAAAAGAAAAGCGCCATGCTTCCGCCTGTCCCCGGAAGTCGGGTCGGGCGAAAGCATGGCGCGTTCGTTCAGCAAAACGCTTGTCAGGATGCGTTTAGTTGAACTGGTACTTCACCTGCAGCTGCAGGCGGCGCGGCCGGTAGTAGCTGCGCGGCTCGCCATAGGTGGACGACGTCGCAAACGGATTGATGTTGTAGCCGGTCTGATTGTCGAACACGTTGTAGACATCCAGGCGCAGCTGCAGGTTGTGCAGGTCTGCAAAACGGAAGTTGTGCGTGTAATTCAGGTCCAGCTGCCAGTGCGACGACGCGTTCCGCGAGCCGGCAGGCTCCGAATAGCGAATGGTGCTGCTCGTAAAGCCGTAGTAGCCACCGTCCCAGGTCTCCCAGGGCTCGCCCGACTGGTACAGCAGGTACGCGCCAAAACGGCCTTCCCACGGTGCCAGGTACGATCCGTAGAGCTTCAACAGGTGGCGGCGATCGCCCTTCAGGTTGCCTTCCTTGAAGTCCCAGACATTACGACCACGACCGTCGGCGAGGTTCGACGAACCGATGAAGATCGCCTGGTCATTGGTGGTCGTTGTGTTGTCCTGGTCGAAGTTGCCGTAGTAGTGGCTCCAGGTGTACGACCCCATAACCCACCAGTTGTCGCGCGACCATTCGAGCTCGGTGCTGACTTCCCAGAACTTCGTGAACGCACCATCCAGCTGGGCAATCACGTAGGACGAGCCACCGATTTCGTCACGAATAGCATCGAACTCAGCGGTCGGGACGTAGGGCTCCCGGGGAACCCAGTCAGGAGCTGCTCCCGGCTCGGTGGTCTCGAGACGCATCGTATTCGGCGTATCCTCCCAGAAGTTGCTGCCCTTGCGATGGCGTACGTGGGCGCGGAACGAGAGCTCGTCGGTGAAATCCTGCACCGTGCCGATGATGAACTCATCGATGTAGCGCGGCTCGATCCCGTCCTGGAAGACCTTACCCGAAGAAGATCCACGCTCCTCGCCATAGAGCCAGTCGCCGTTCTCGTCGAAGTACGCATCGACGATCGGACGCAGGTTGCGATCCCAGGAGGCGGCACGGGCCAGCGATGAGGCGGGCGGATTGTAACGGGCATAGTTGGCATAGACCGATCCGGCATCCGAATACTGCCAGTTGGCACCGAGGCGTGGCTGGATCATGTCCTGCCAGTCAACCTCGTACATCTTGTACGGCGTACCCGGTGACTGCTCGAGACCGGTGACCGGGCCTGGCGCATCGCCCCGAATCGTCAGACCGAATCGCCGCATGACGCCAGCACCATCGCCCCGGAGCAACTGCTCTGGACGCCGGGCACGCTCTACGCCGTAGGCGGACAACGCTTCCCGACCCTGCCGTTCGGGCCCAACTGCGCGGGGTTCCTCAACACTTCATTCAACGGCTCGAGGGTCGTGGTGAGCTGCCGGTGGTGAACGGCAACGGGATCGATATCTTCAAACTTGTAGCCAAAATGCAGATCGTGCGTCGTATCGCCGAAATACAGGGTGTGATCGAAAGCAATCTCGAAGCTTTCCCTCGTGTAGGTTGCTTCGTCACTCCGGAAGTACCCGCCCACGTAGCCGCCGCCGCAACCGGCCTCGGCCGGCGCACAGGTGGCATAGCTGTAAGTATCGATGATCGGTTGCACGAAGCTGTTGAACGCGGCATCCGCGAGGTCGTCGTCACCGTCGTTCTCGTCACGATACGTCGGGACATTTAAGAAACCCATCTCGTCGAGGCTGCCGACGTTCAGCGAAGCCCCTTCCTGGGGAACCAGGCTGAACTGGTTGTCAGGCGCCGACTTCCCGGATTCCTCCCAGTCGACGTACTTGACGCTCAGTGCGCTGTCGTCACCAATGTTCCAGGTGCCCTCGAAAATGAGCATGTCCTGCGAAGCCTCATCGCCCCGCGAGGTCGACGGGGCGTCTTCGCCCCCGATGGCCGCATTGTCTTCATTACGTTCCGAGGTACGGTAACTAAGGTCGAGAAGTATGTCCTCGGTGGCCGAGAACGTCAGCTTGCCAAAGTACTCGTCACGCACGCTTTCGTAGTCGCCCACATCACCGTACGCACTGGCCGAATTGGCACGGCTGCGTTCCGGACGATAGAACGACGTGTAGAAATACAGGCGATCGCGGATCAACGGGCCGCCGAAGTTGGCCGTGATCCAGCTGCGATCTTCGTCGTAGAGCAGTGCAGTGTCGGTTTCGACATCCTGGTCGCCGGTCATACCGGCCGACTGCAGCTGGTAACCGACCTCGGCCCGGAATTCGTCGGTACCGCGTTTCGAGATCGTGTTCATCGTGAAACCGCCCGAGCGGTTGAAGCCGATGGCTTTCGCACCGCCGCGCACGATCGTGATCTGCGCGATATCGTGCGACGAGGGTTCGCTTCCCAATACGCCGAATAACGGCAGCGAAACATCCACGCCGTCGAACTGGTAGATATTGTCCTGGCCCGAGCCGCCGGCACTGGGTCCGCGTACGTCAAACTCCGTGTACTGGACACCCGGGATCAGTTTCATCATGTCGCGGTAGTCCTGCCCGGTCGGGATCGCGTCGATCGTCTCGGCGCTGATCGCATTACCGAGCGACCCTTGCGTGGCGCCCAGCGCCATCTGCTCGCCCGTGACAACGATCTCTTCCATCGCGTCGCCGGAGACGATGTCCACCACTGCAGTCTGCTGCAGGAGCACGAGAATCTCGCGCGTCTGCGTGCTGCCGTCGGCGAATGTGAATTCGACGTCGTAGGTGCCGGGCGGCAGCAGGCGAATGCGATAGCGGCCGTTGGCGGCCGTGGTCGTGCTGCGCGGTTGCGGCAGTACGTTACTGGACGCTTCGACCGTGACGCCGCCCAGGCCGGTGCCGGTCGCGTCGGTTACCTGGCCGGCAATGTCGCCGCTTTGCTGGGCGCTCGCCGGTGCGGCGAATGCCAGCAGCGCAATTGCTACGGCGGCAAGGTGGAAAGTTATGCTTGGCAGGCGCCATGAATGTAATGGCAGGCCTGCCTGATTGAACAACGTCATGATGAGCTCCCCTGACTTGAGTTGGATTTCTTGACTATGTTAACCGCGTACGGCATAAAATATCATCGAGCGAGTAAAAGTAAAGAATTTTTTATTCCTAAGCTCGTACTTCCGTTTGCCAATCGGTTCACTTCAGATGCCACGCCGCACGCTCGTCCTTTTTACCAGCATTGCCCTAGTTTTGGCCATATCTGCATGCTCCGGGGTGCAACGCAGCATCTCGGCCAACCAGAACAGCCGGGTCAGCATCGTCGTCATTCATCACACCACGTCGAACTTCGAGGATTCCTACCATGTTCTTGTCAACCCGACGTCGCGTCCCGTCAGTTCGCATTACCTGATCCCGGAACCTGATGACCCGACCTACGGCAAGTCGCGCCTCGAGGTGTATCAGCTCGTCGACGAGACGCGGCGTGCCTGGCACGCGGGCGTGAGCCACTGGGCCGGCAAGGAGGGCATCAACGACCAGTCGATCGGGATCGAGCTCGTGAACCAGACCTGGTGCCATGCCAGCGAGACCGTCGTGGATCCGGACACGGAGCAGCCGGAACGGATCTGTTTCTACCCGGACTACGACGACGGGCAGCTTGCGTTGCTCGTCGACCTGCTGGGCGACATTCTCGAGCGGCACCCCGACGTCAAGCCGACCCACATCGTCGGCCACTCGGACGTTGCCCCCGACCGCAAGATCGATCCCGGTCCGCGCTTCCCGTGGGAGCGGCTCGCAAAACTCGGCTACGGCGCCTGGTTCGACGACCAAACCGTCATCCGTTACTGGGAGCGGTTCCTGCGCGAGCCGCTGCCGCTCATCAACATCCAGCGCGCGCTCGAAACCTACGGTTATGGCATCGACCCGACGGGCGAAGCCGACGAGCACACTGGCAACGTCGTGCGCGCATTCCAGCTGCATTTCCGGCCGTACCGGGTCACGAGTGAAGTTGACACCGAAACGGCCGCAATCCTGTTCGCGCTGATCGAGAAGTATTACCCGGATCAGCTCCAAGCGCTGCTTGTCGTCGAAGATCCGCCGGACGCGGACGACGACACGCAGCTTCCGAATCCACCGCTCACGGGGGGCTGAGCGACACCATGAAAATCACAGACTTCGAACTCGGCAAGCTCAAGGTGCCGCTGAAGACGCCGTTCAAGACGGCACTGCGCACGGTCAACCACATGGAGGATGTGGTTGTCGTCCTCGAGACCGATACGGGTCACCGCGGCTTCGGCAGCGCGCCGGCGACGGCCGTCATCACGGGCGAAACGCACGGCTCGATCATCGAGGCCATCCGCACCGTCATCCTGCCCGCGATCGAGGGCCAGGATATCCGCGACCTGAATCACATCGTGGCCCTGATCCAGCAGTCGATGTTCAAGAACTACAGTGCCAAGGCGGCCGTCGAAATCGCCGTTTACGACCTGTTCGCGCAGTCATTCGACGCCCCGCTCTACCAGGTACTGGGCGGCGGCGAACCCGTCTTGTCGACCGACATCACGATCAGCGTCGACTATATCGACAAGATGGTGCAGGACGCGGTCAACGCGGTCGACAGCGGTTTCGAGGCACTCAAGATCAAGGTCGGCAAGGACCTGCGCGTCGACATCGAGCGCATCAAGGCGGTCTACGCGGCCGTCGGGGACAAAGCCTTGCTGCGGCTCGATGCCAACCAGGGCTGGACGCCCAAGCAGACCGTCAGCGCGCTGCGCGAACTGGAGAGCAGCGGCATCGAACTCGAATTCGTCGAACAACCGGTGCGCGGCGACGACGTCGAGGGCATGCGCTACGTGACCGAGCGCGTGTCGACGCCGGTCATGGCCGACGAGAGCACGTTCGGACCGCGGGAGGTCATCGAGCTGATCCAGATGCGCGGTGCCGATATCATCAACATCAAGCTGATGAAAACAGGCGGAATTTCCAACGCGATCAAGATTGCGGATATTGCCGCAATCTTCGATGTGACCTGTATGATGGGCTGCATGCTCGAGACCAGTATCGGCGTATCGGCGGCAGCCCACGTGGCAGTCGCCAAAGCCAACAGCATCACGCGCGTCGACCTCGACGCGCCCTCGCTTGCGACCATCAACCCGGTGGCCGGCGGCGTGCGCTTCGACGGGGCCGAGATCTCGATTTCGGACGCGCCGGGCCTCGGTATCGACAGCATCGCCGACCTCTCGATGCTGCAGTTCGACAAGGCGGCGGTTTCCTGAGCCGCAGCGTCTCCGCATGCACCTGTCGGTCCAATTCTGGATAGACCGGGCAGACGATCCGGACGAAGTGCTGTCCGACGAATCGGCCATCGCGGCGAGCGCGCGTCGCGCATTCGAGATCGAGTCGCACCTGGTCGACCTTGCTGCGTTCCCCCTGACCCTGACCAAGGACGAGGTCGTCGCGGCCATTCGACAGACCAGCAAGCCGCACGATAACGAACTGCGTTTCAGGGAGAGCGGCGACAGGGTCACCGAGGAAGACTACGACCGCTATACGGCCGCCCTCGACCTCGTGCGGATCCCCGCGACGGCCGAGGTGCGCTTTGGCATGGTCGTCGAACGCGCGGCGATGCGCACCTGGCCGACCGACGACGTCGTCTACAAGTCCCCCGAGACCATCGACCTGGATCGCTTCCAGGAGAACGGCCTGTTCCCTGCCGATTGCGTCGCGGTGCTGCATGAAAGCGCCGATCGCAAGTGGTACTACGCGCAGTCCTACAACTACGCTGCCTGGGTAAGGAAAGAGAAAATCGCCATCGGCGAGCGCGAGGCGGTGCTTTCCTTTCAGAAGACCGAGCCGTTCCTCCTCATCGCGGGCAACCGGGCGACGACCAATTTCACGCCGACGACGCCGGCCGTGTCCGAGGTGCGCCTGGAAATGGGCACGCGCCTGCCGCTCGTGGATCCCGAAGACGTCGACCACGACGTCGACGGGCAGAATCCGTCGGCCAGCCACATCGTCACGCTGCCGGTCCGCACGATGCCGTATACGCGGCGCAACGTGCTGCACCAGGCTTTCAAGTTCCTCGGCGAGCGCTATGGCTGGGGCCATTCCTACAACGCGCGGGACTGCACGGGGCTCGTCCTCGAAGTTTTCAAGACGTTCGGGTTTGTGCTGCCACGCAACTCGAAGCAGCAGGGGTACAGTGAAATCGGGGAAAACGTCCGCTTTCCCATCGATGCACCGGCCGAAGAAAAACTAGACGCGTTGTCGACCGCCGACGTCGGCGACCTCCTCTACTCGACCGGGCACGTGATGCTCTACCTCGGGCGCGTCGACGATGAGCATTACGTGATCCACGACCTGACCGGCTCAGGGTGGACCGATGAGCAGGGGAACTTCCGGGAAGGGGCGATGAACAGCGTCTCGGTGACGCCCCTGCGCAAGATCCACTCCTCGCCCGACACGACCTATTTCGACCAGCTCTACGCGATCAAGCGCCTGCGTTGAGTTCGTCGCGGTATATTGGCTCGCTTATGAATGCACAGACTCGCCCGGCACGCTTGCAGGACGGTGCGCGTATCGGCGTCGTCAGTCCGGCCTACTGGCTCGAGGACGAGCGCCTGCGGCACGCCGTCGGTGTCTTCGAACGGCTGGGCTACGAACTGGTCTGCGGTGACAGCACGCGGCTGCGCGATGACAAGTTCGCCGGCTCGCCGGTGGCCAGGGCAACAGACATCATGGCGATGTTCGGCGATCCGTCGATCGATGCAATCATCTGTGCGCGCGGCGGATACGGAGCGAATCGCGTGCTGCCGCTGCTCGACTACGACGTCATCCGGTCCAATCCCAAGATCTTTGTCGGCTACTCCGATGCAACCGGGCTGCTGGCCTCGATGGCCCGACAGGCCGGGCTCGTCACGTTTCATGGCCCGATGCTGTCGACCTTCGACCAGCAGGCCCTGCCCTGGAACATCGAGACACTGCAGCGTGTCCTCTCGGGTGAACCGAACGTCACCGTGCGCTCGCCGCCCGCGTGCCCGGCGCGCACGTTGCGCCCCGGGACGGCGACCGGCCCACTGTGGGGCGGCAATCTCGTGCTCCTGATCGAGCGGCTCGGCACGCCGGACCAGCTCGACCTCGACGGGGCCATCCTGTTCATCGAGGACGTCGGCGAGTACCTGTACAAGCTCGACCGCATGCTCCTGCACCTGAAACGCAGCGGCAGCCTCGACGCGATTGCAGGACTGGTCGTCGGCGAAATGGTCGATATGGAAGATACGGACGAGCCGTTCGGCAAGACCGTCGACGAGATCGTACTCGACGTCTGCGGGGAATTCGACTTTCCGGTCGTCAGCAACTTTCCCTGTGGGCACGGCGCGTGCCAGGCGACGCTGCCGGTGTCCCATGAGGTCGTGCTCGATGCGTCAGCCGAGCAACCGTTTATCCTGATCCCCGAACCGCCCGTGACCTGAGCACCGCACGGCGAAGGAGACCGCATGCTGAATTACATCTGGTTCGGAATGATGGCGATCGCCGTCATTGCCGGTATTTACAACGGCACGATCGATGCCGTGACCGAGGCGGCGATCGACATGGCCAAGGTCTCGGTGGAGATCGCCATCGGCCTGATCGGCATCATGGCGCTGTGGCTCGGCATCATGAAGATCGCCGAGGAATCGGGCCTGATTCGCATCATCGCGAGGCTGCTGAAGCCGATCACGATCCGGCTGTTCCCCGACGTACCGGCCGACCATCCGGCCATCGGCTCGATCGTACTCAACATGTCGGCCAACATCCTCGGCCTCGGCAATGCCGCCACGCCGCTCGGCCTCAAGGCGATGGAAGAGCTGCAGGAACTGAACGAGAAGAAGGACACGGCGACCAACGCAATGGTCATGTTCCTCGCGATCAACACGTCGAGCGTGCAGCTGATCCTGCCGGCGACCGTCGTGGCGCTCATGGGCGCAACCGCGAGCGAGATTTTCATTACGACGATTCTCGCGACATTGTGCTCGACGATCGCCGCCATTGCGGCCGTCAAGTTCCTCGAACGCCGCAAACGATTCGCGGTGCCGACGGGGGACGATGCCAATGATTGACGTATTCGTCGAAGGCCTGAGCAATGTCGCTCGCTACATCATCCCGGGGCTGCTGGTCGGCATCCCGTTCTATGCGCTCGCCGTTCGCAAGGTGCCCGTCTACGAGGTATTCGTCGATGGCGCGAAGGACGGCTTCACGATCGCGATACGCATCATTCCCTATCTCGTCGCGATCCTCGTTGCTATCGGCATGTTCCGCGCCTCGGGCGCGCTCGACCTGTTGTTGAATGCGCTGGCGCCCGTGCTGAACTTCCTCGGCTTTCCGCCCGAGAACCTGCCGCTCGCGCTCATGCGCCCGCTGTCCGGCAGCGGCTCGCTCGGGTTGCTGACCGACCTCATCAACGAGAACGGCGTCGACTCGCTGGTCGCGAAGATCGGCGCGACGATGTACGGATCGTCCGAGACGACTTTCTACGTCCTCGCCGTGTACTTCGGCTCCGTGGGCGTAATCCGGAGCCGCCACGCCATCCCCGCAGGCCTGTTCGCCGACGCCGTCGGCGCCATCGCCGCCGTGTTTTTCTGCAAACTCCTGCTCACCTGAAAAAAGGTGTCAGTCACCTTTTTTCGACCCCGGCGTTAGTGGAACCCGACGTCCAAAAGGTGTCAGTCACCTTTTAGGTGTTTTGTGTCCCGTTTTCCCAAAAGGTGACTGGCACCTTAGGTCAGGTGACGGCGGGTTCGAGGAGGTCCAGCGTGCCGGCGTCTGCATCGAGCTCGGCCTCGATGCCCATCGGGACCGTGGTCTTGTCCGCAATGTGGCCGATCATCAATCCGCCCACGACGGGGATGCCGAGGTCGGCGCAGCGCTGGCTGATGATTTCCTCGATGCTGAACGTATTGCCGTCGTCCTCGGTCTTCGTGAACTTGCCGAACGCGATCCCGGCGGCATGCTGCAGCTTTCCGGCGAGCCACAGCTGGGTCAGCATCCGGTCGATTCTGTAGGGCGCCTCGTTCACATCCTCGAGGAAGACGATGCGATCACGAAAATCCGGCTCGTACGGGGTCCCCATGAGCGTCGAGACCAGCGTCAGGTTGCCACCGATGAGTCTGCCCCGGCCCTTGCCGCCGGCGAACCGCGTGACCCGGTTTCTCCTTTCGACCCGTCCCGGACCGGTCTCGACCGGCGGCGCCGCGCCGATCCGCGTTCGCGCTGCCGGCTCCCAGAGCACCTTGCGAAACTCCGCCAGCGCGTAATCCGAGTAGTTGCCGGAGAAAAATGTCACCTGGCTGTCTCCTTCGAACGCGAGGATATGGGTCGCGATCCGGTCGAGGAACCAGCGGTCATGCGAGATCACG
>JARRMH010000222.1:0-11057 GCA_037386205.1 Woeseiaceae bacterium
CTCACCTTCTGGTATGGCAGGGAGGGACCCGGATGGGGTCTATTCAAATCATGATTGGATACCCCCATACTCTGACCCCGTAACCTGGCGCGGCCCAGGGTAATGCGGATCCTCTGGCCGGGATCAAGATACTAAGGAATGAACGTGCCCCTGTTCTCGGAGTTGAAACGGCGCAACGTTATACGAACCGGCCTTGCCTACCTGGCAGCATCCTGGCTCGTGTTCGAGGTGCTGTCAGCAGTCATGGGCGTTTTCGGCGCGCCGGACTGGGCAATCAAGTCCCTTGTGGCCGTGCTTGCAATCGGGCTTCCGTTCGCGCTGGTGCTTGCCTGGGTTTACGAGATCACGCCGGAAGGTGTTCGCAAAACCAGCGAGGTCGATGAGTCAGAGTCACTGTCCCATTCCACAGGTCGGCGCATGGACTACATGATCGTTCTGCTGCTGGTTGTGGGCATCTCTATCGTGGCCTTCGATCGCTTCCGGCCTTCAGAACCAGCCACCAGATCTCAAGAGCCAACCGCTGTTTCCGCGTCGGAAAGCGCGCCCGCACCCGAACCGCAAGCGAAGACCCCTCCCAATTCAATTGCCGTGCTGGCGTTTCGGGATATGTCGGCAAACAAGGATCAGGAATACCTGTCCGACGGCGTGGCCGAAGAAATTCTCAATGCGCTGGTCAGGATCGATGGCTTGAAGGTTGCGGGCCGGACTTCGTCCTTTTCGTTCAAGGGCAAGGAAGCCGATCTGCGCAGCATTGGCGAGGCGCTGCAGGTGGCGCATCTGCTGGACGGATCCGTACGCAAGCAGGGCGAGCAGGTGCGTATTAGCGCACAGCTGGTCAAGGCGGCCGATGGATTCCAGTTATGGTCGGAATCCTACGACGGTGACTTGGCTGACATTTTCAGTCTGCAGGAACGAATTGCCCAGTCCGTGGCGCGAAAACTGGAAGTCACGCTGTCATCCGCCAATCGAAACCGCCTGTCTCTGGCCGGTACGGAAAATGTAGAAGCCTACGAGTTGTATCTTCGGGCGGACTCAGTCCCCTTCGGCGAGGCGGCAGAGCTGCTCGGTCATGCCGTCGAGCTGGACCCCGGGTTTTCCCGCGCCTACTCGGAACGGGCCATGCGCCGTCTGCTCTGGACCCAGGGCGCGGATCAAAATCAGCTGGAAGCCTGGCCGCTGGTTGAGAGAGACATCGAGGCCGCACTGCGCACCGATCCAGACAACGCGATGGCCTATGGGGCTCGCGGTTTTCTGTACTACCTGCAGCGTCGTTTCGTGGAGATGGAGCCCGCGTTCCGCCGTGGGCTCGCCATCAACCCCAACGATCCGGACCTGCTGTATCTTTACCAGACCTCGCTCCTCTCGATGGGCCAGATGGACAAGGCTTACGAAACAGTCAGTAGACTCGTCGAGATCGAGCCGCTTTCCGCCTGGTATCATCTCTACAAGGGTTTTGCGGCCTTCTTCCTTGGCCGCAAGGACGAGGCAAGACAGCAGGCGCTCAGGGCGAACGAACTCTGCCCGACCACCTACAAGCAGATCCTCGGCTGGCTTGCTGCCGAAGAGGGTGATGTGGAAAAGGCAGCACGGCTAACCGCGGAATCCTGGGAGGGCTTTGAGATCGGCCTCGATGCCGACGAAACACTGGTGGCCATGAGGGGCGCGTTCGGCACCGAACAAGACAAGGCGGCGGCGGTTGCCGTGTTGGACGCAGCACTTGAGCGCCGAACCGCTTTGACCCAGCACCGGATGCTGCCTATGTTTTATATGGCCGAGGGCGCCTACGACAAGGCGCTGGAACTGTTCTATACCCGCCCGGACCCAACGGACGAAGTGCTTTACGGTCGTATATGGAGCGAACTACCCGCTTTCGTGGAGTTCCGACGCTCGGCTCATATGCAGGATTTTGCCGAGCGAACAGGGTTGCTGGCTTATTGGCTGGAATATGGCTGGCCGAACGGGTGCCGGCCGGTGGAGGAGGGTTCAGAGCAGTTTGTTTGCGATTGAGATCAACTGTCCGGCGAGATTCGCGTAGAATCCCGATACTCTCACTTATATGCTCAGCCGAGCCCAGGTGAGACGTAACCCCCCTGATTTGCGGGTGTAGTTCAATGGTAGAACATCAGCTTCCCAGCGGTCGCCCGGTCCACGAGTCCCTTGTAGAGAAAGGACATGCCACCTGTGAGCTCGGCGGCGCCCCAGCTCAACAGCATGCCTTTCGCATTCAGGCCGACGCTCGGGTCGTCGAGCGTACCGGTCAGCTTCACGAACGGCGTGACAAACATGTCGGCGCTCACGCCGACGCCTTCACGCGGTTTGGTATTGAATTCGAAGTCGAGTTTCTCGTCGTTGAGGTCGACGTTGCCCCCGGCCACGATCATCAGCTTCTCGCTCTGCAGCAAAAAGCCGCTGATGGTGCCGACACCCGACTCGAAATCCATACCCACGACACTGCATTCCCAGTTGGTGAACTCTTCCTCTTTGGCAAACGGGTTGAGGGCTTCGAACAGCTGCGCAATGATGTCGCCCGTCAGGTTGCTGATGATGCCGTTCCTGGCGCGGCCGGGACCCTGCGTGATGACGATCTTACCATTCGTCGACGCGGCGAGGGCGCGGGGTGACATTCCCGTGGCGGTGAGTCCAATGTCGACGTTCGTCGATGGCATTTGCTCCACGGGTATATCCGATCCCGACAGCATACCCAGCTTGAGGCCCTTGACCACCATGTCCATGGTCAGATCGGCCTGGTTACGGGATGCGTCCAGGTGGATGTCGTTCTGGTACTCGCCAGCGTACTTGCCGTCGAACGTGTTCTCGATAACCAGGTCGCCGCCCGCGAGATTGACCCCGAGGTCGAAGTTATTCACTTGCGTATTGCGGAAATACAGCTCACCGATCGCAACGTTCACATCGGTATCCAGGCTGTTCAGCGTATCGAACGGCAGCGGCTTGTCGGGGAAAACGTAGGGGCTGTCCGGCTCACCTTCGTCTTCCTCTTCGGGAGGCGATTCGGCCTCTTCGGCCGGCAGGAAAGGCCGCAAATCGAGCATCGGTGACGTCGCGTTCAGTGCAATCGATGGACTGTCGCCGCCAGTGAAACTGAGATCGCCCGTGACCTTGCTGTCGCCAAGCATCAGGTCGAGCGGCGCAACCTCGATGGTCGTTCCTTCGATCGTAATGTCGCCACTCACGCCAAACGGGATGTCCGGCATGCCCGCATCCAGAATGTCCAGTCGCTCGCCGGTCACCGCCATCGTCAACTGGAGGGCATCGGCGCCGAATTCGCCGTCAACGGCCAGTTCCAGGCCGGTCAGCGACGCCCGAAAATCCGACACTACCAGGGCGCCGCCTCGCAACGCCAGGTTGCCGGTCATCAGGACGTCGTCGGCGGGCAGGTTGGTTACGCCGAAGCGTTTGCCGACTTCCGCAACCGAGCCGAACGACGCATCGATGGCGAGGGCACCGACGGACTCGTCGGCACCGGCGACCAGGGATTTCAGCAGCAGTTCCAGCGCCTCGGTGTCGCCCTGCTGCAAGACGATGCGCACGTCGCTGATTTCCGCAGACACGATCTTGAACGGAACCTCATCGCCTTCTTCTTCCGGCGGTGGCTCCTCATTTGCATCGGCCGCCGTTTCGAATTGCCAGTTCGCCTCGCCGTCGGCGTTGCTCTCCAGCAGCACGTCGATATCGCTGAGTTCCAGCCGGTGAATCTCGATCGGCTGGAACAGCAGCGACCAGAAGCCGACCTCGACGTAGGCGCGGCCCACCGTGATCATGTGCGGCTCGCTGCCCCACTCGGTATTGGCGAGGCTGGCGCCTTCGACCAGGACGGTCGGCGAGGGCAGCACATCGACCTCGAAATTGCCGTCGATGCGGAATTCCCGGCCGATGGCCTCGCTGACAGCGGCCTCGATCTGTGGCTCGTAGCGGCTGAAGTCCCACAGCCACAGGAACAGCAGTCCGATTACGATGACGACGCCAAGGACTGCACCCAGAATCTTGAGAAACCTGCTCATGATCGACC
Organism: Woeseiaceae bacterium; assembly: GCA_037386205.1. Lineage (GTDB taxonomy): Bacteria > Pseudomonadota > Gammaproteobacteria > Steroidobacterales > Woeseiaceae > UBA1847. The sequence goes on from JARRMH010000222.1 coordinate 4,028, forward strand.
GTTCTTCTGTTGGCGGATTTGCTGCCTAGATTATCGCTTTATTGTGACAAAAGTCACGGAGTCGATCGTGGTGCGTCTCTACATTGGCCTGTAACCGATTGTTCAAGGGAGTTTTCCCATGAGACTCATCGCAACGGCCGCTTTCCTGGTGCTCTTGCTGTGCCTGACGGCTTCCCAGTCGGCGCGCGCCGATTTCGGCGTGGGCGTCGAGTTCTCCGACGACGAAGTCCGCATTATCTCGGCCTGGTATCGCGACCACGGGTCGCAATCAGAGCGCAAGGGTCACGGCAAGAAGCCCAGGGGCCTGCCGCCCGGTATCGCCAGGAACCTGGCACGTGGCAAGTCACTCCCACCCGGAATTGCCAGGCAGCATCTGCCAGACGGGCTGATCAGCGTCCTGCCGCCGCCGCGCAGTGGTTATGAGCGGGTCGTGGTGGACGGCAGGGTGTTGCTCGTCGAGATTGCCACCCAGGTAATCCATGACGTTCTCACCGATGCAATACTGAAATAGGCGAAATTCTCCCCCGCGGGGTATAGTCAGCACTGCAATCCGGGCCCCGGCCGGCCGGGCGTCCGACGATTTTCTGTGGGGGATGCGATGCGATTCACGTTAGCTTCGGTGATGGTTATGGCGCTTCTTCTGGCGTGCGCTGCCGAGAAGCCATACGACCCTCGCTTCGACTACGAGGAGCTCGCCTACACCGGCATGGTTCCGTCGCCGCCGCCGCGCGGCGGGCAATTTGCGCCCGTCGAGCGGGATACGGTTGAACGCGGACGTTACCTCGTGGAGTTGCTCGGCTGCGGCGCGTGCCACACGGACGGTGCTTTCGAAGGTGCCCCCGATATGGACAGACTGCTCGCCGGGTCGCAGACCGGTATCGCTTACACCAATCCGCTCGAATACGCGCAACCGGGCATCGTCTATCCTGCGAACATTACTCCGGACGAGGACACCGGTATTGGCCGCTGGAGCGATGTCGAGATCGCGAATGCCATTCGCGCGGGAATCGGCCGGCACGCTCGAGGCCGCATAGCGACGATGCCATGGCCGGGATACGCGAAACTCGCGCAGGACGACGTCGATGCCATTGTTGCGTACCTGCGGAGCATTCCCGCCGTCCGGCATGCGGTGCCCGGCGAAGTTCTGCCCGGGCGCGAGGCGCGCAAGCCGTTTGTCTATTTCGGCGTGTATCGGAGCCGCGACTGACGGTTGCGGCTACTCGGCTTCGTGCACGGTGGTTTCCGGGTCGAGACAGCGCTCGATAAGCCGCTCACGGACCCGTTCAGGGTCGTTGATGGTGTCGAAGAATGTGTCGAGGTACCTGGCAGTCGAACTGGCGGCCCTTGCGGCGTGCACGCCGTAGTCGCTTATTGAGTCGATCGCGCGGTACATGTCCGCACGCCGGTGCCTGAAGACCTCGAGCGTTTCGGGCAGGATGTCGTTGTTCGAACACAAGCCCTTGTAGAAGCGCCTGCGCACGCTGTTGATCGGGTACTTCGGATTCGGCTCGGCATAAGGTGCGTTCACGAGCCCCGAAAAGTCGAAATCAAAGGGCAGGGCGATATACGGCGGTGACTCGGTCGCCGAGAGTATGTCCGCGTTGTGGCAGCAATCTTCGCCGGGTTCGGGGTTGACGAGTGAATACTCGGTATTGCCGATCATGTACTCGAAGACGTGCACGAGATTCTGGCGGGCGCGGTCGTGGTAATCGTGTTGCAGGAAGCGCGCCTCGATCATGTTGAGGCCGTTGCGATTCGCAACATCCTTGTCGTCCTCGATCAGGAAGGCGAGGCGGGTAAGCTCCTTGTCCGATTGCGTATCGAAGTAGGTCACACGCAACAGGCGCACGCCATAGCTGACGTCCGTCAACTCCCGGAACAACCGGTAGGCGAGGTATTCACGAACCAGCACTTCCTCGAAATCTCGCTCGAAGGACATGCAGTGCGTCACGAGCTTGAGCTTGTCCTGCCCGTCAAACAGCGTGCCGCGAACTTCGCTCTTGCGAAAGTTGAGGCGAATGGGCGCGAAGTCGCAGTGTTCCCTCGCGCGCCGGTAATTGCCACGCGTGCGCAGCTTCAGTTCGATGCGCTTTTCGGCGCCGTCGGTGTCGGTGAACGCGAAAGCACCCTTGAGCTCTGCCTTGTCGGGCCGCACGTCCATCAGCGTCTTGATCGGGGCATCGATCGTCACCTCGAGCAACGAGTCGTCGGCGAACAGCGGGGCGGGGTCAGTGGACTCGGCGACCGCCATCGCGGCCGCCGCGAGTAACGGCAGCACAATGCATGCCTGACCGGGCATCCGGTGCCCGTTGCTCACGCGACTGCGCTCACGGCGTGGGGTACACGCGGTATTCGTAGGCCGGAACCCCGACGTCGTATTTCGGCTGCAAATACATCACGATGTCGATGAGTTCCTGCACCGTGTCTCTGACAAATTTATGATCCACCGGCTTGAAATGTATTTCGAGCACGTTGGCGGTACTGGCCTCACCGGTCCCTATCTGCCGATCCCAGATATCGGTCACCGGCACACCGTCGATGGGATTCAGCCAGGCAACGTACATCCGGGTCACAGCCCGACAGCGCTGCGATACCGGCCAGGATCAGAAGGGCTCTTGTTGCTGACAACATGACCAACCTCCTTTTTCCGGCAAGTCAGTTTGATCTGAGAATGGCCTCTATTTCATCGACCTGTTGTTGCGTCACGGGCTGGAACTTGCCGAGCACGCAACGCACGCCTGTGCCCCAGCCGTTCGGCGAGCGCATGTTCCTGGGCCAGCTGAACCAGTCGGTCGCCTGGAACTGGTCGGCGTCGCACATGCGGCTACCGCCAAACTTGCGGACGACCAGTACGTCGCCATGACGCAGATCGGGGCAGCTCGAACGCAGCGTGTTCACCCACAGGCGGCCCTGGCGTCCTTCGAACAGAAGATGCCGCTCGTCGAGGGCGCGGTAGGAACTGAATTGCGCATCGGACAGGCAACGTTGCGTCTCACCAAACTCGGCGGGGTCGAGCGGCTCGGCGAGGATTTCGGCGATACTCGCCTGCTTTTGCAGGTCCCGTTCCTTTGCCTCTGGCGACGTTGTGCAGCCCGCAAGCATGATGGATGCAATGCAGGCGAGACCAATGACGCATCGAACAGCGTCCATGATTGCCTCCTTTTCCCCCGCGCGATTGAAAGTAGCACGCCGCCGGCTGCGCGGAAATACGGGTTTGGTGCAGTCAGGCGGCGACCGCACCTGGCCAAACTGCAAAGGGCGCTGGATGAACAGCGCCCCTGGCGAAAAAACGGCTACTCCGGATGCACTATGCCCGGAGGATCGACGTGCGGCAGCTTGTGCTCCGCTTCCTCCGTCAGGTGTTCGGCATTCCGGATCCAGTTACAGGTCTCACACGTGCAGGTGGTTTCGTCGTGACGCAGGTGGCGATGCAGCGACTCGACGAGTCGGATACCTTCACGTAACGAAGCGGTCAGGACGGCATCCGGGGCCTCGCCCAGCTTCTGGAAGTCTTCGAGACAGTGGTCCCAACTGCAATCTCCGGTACCTTCACAATGATGACAGCGTTCGCCGGTGGCCTCGAACATGTTCCGGTGGGCGTAATTACCTTCTTCGATCAGTTCCTCGAGCATCTTGCGGGGGTACAGAAGCGCTTCGATGAGTTGTTGTCGCATGGGCGTTCTCCTCTCAACTGCGCCTCCATACTAGGCGTATCCGGCACCGACCACAACCAAAGCCAAGTCGTTGAAACATAGGTAATTCCCGAAACCACACGGCAATGCGGTGGAAACGGCGGCCTGCCTGCGACAAGATGCACGCACGGTTTTCAATATTGCGTGGAGTGGCCAATGAACTACAGGCACATCGGCAGGGCCGGCATCCAGGTCAGCGAACTCTCGTTCGGATCCTGGGTGACGTTTCATACCCAGAGCGACGTCGATGACGCGGTCGAGATGATGAGCGCGGCCTATGACGCCGGGGTCAACTTCTTCGACAACGCCGAGGTGTATGCCGCCGGCCGGTCCGAGGAGATCATGGGGGCGGCATTGAAGCGACTTGGCTGGCGCCGTGGCAGCTATCTCGTTTCGACCAAGCTCTACTGGGGACTGCACGACACGCCGAACGAGAAGAACACGCTCAATCGCAAGTATCTCCTGGAAGCGATTGACGGCTCCCTGCAGCGACTCGGCCTCGAGTACGTGGACCTCGTCTATTGTCACCGCTCCGACCCGACGACCCCGATCGAGGAAACGGTGCGGGCGATGCACGACATCGTCGCGCGCGGCAAGGCGCTCTACTGGGGCACCTCGGAGTGGGAGGCGGCCGATATCCTGTCTGCCATCGAGACGGCGGAGCGGCATCACCTGCACAAGCCGATCGTGGAACAGCCGGTGTACAACCTCTTCCAGCAACATCGCTTTGGGCCCGAGTACGATGCCGTGTACCGGGAGAAGGGTTACGGGTCCACAACCTGGAGCCCGCTGGCATCGGGGTTACTCACGGGCAAGTACAACGACGGGATCCCGGCAGACAGTCGCGGTGCGCTGGAAGGCTACGAATGGCTGCGGGAAGAATTGCAGGACGGGCGGCGCCTGGCTGCGGTCAGGGCACTCGAGCCGATCGCCAGCGCCATGGGTGCGACGCTCGCGCAATTTTCTCTCGCGTGGTGCCTGCAGAATCCTCACGTCAGCACGGTCATCACCGGGGCGAGCCGCGTCGGGCAGGTGCGCGAAAACATGAAGGCGCTGGACTTCGTCGACAAGTTCAGCGACGACGTGTTGGCCGAGATCGACCAGGCACTCGCCGGGGCCGGTCTGCATCAGACGTAGTGCGGGTAGACCGGGTGGTACATGTGGGCATGGATATCCGCGAGGATATCATCAGGCCGCGGACGGTCCGTGTAGCCCCGGTCCCAGGCCATGGTGGCGACATCAGCTGCAATCCTGGCTGAAACGGTGCGTATGCTCGAGAGCTTCGGGTAGATCCGGCCGAGTTCGAGGTCGGCGACCGATACCTGGTCTGCCAGCGAGTGCGCCGCGGCCAGGAACATGTCGTCCGTCACGATGCGCGACCGACTGACAATAACCCCGAGTCCCACGCCCGGGAAGATGTAGGCATTGTTGCCCTGTCCCGGTACGAACATCCGGTTGCCGAGTTTCACGGGATCGAACGGGCTGCCGGAGGCGAACACCGCGCGGCCGTCGGTCCATTCATAAGCCTGTTCCGCCGTGCACTCCGCTTTGGATGTCGGATTCGACAGTGCGAATATGATCGGCCGCTCGTTGTACTCGGCCATGGCCTCGACGATCTCCCGCGTGAAGGTCTGTGGCTGCCCGGAAAGGCCCAGCAAGGCTGTCGGTTGCAGCGCCTTGACGGCATCGAGCAGGTTGTCGAGGTATTCGTGATCGTGCGCATAAGGCAGCTTGTGTTCAGCCACGTGGTCCCGGCCGGCGCATAACAGGCCGCGACTGTCGACGAACCAGCAGTGTTTGCGGGCCTCGTCTTCGGGGATGCCTTGTTCCCTGAGTGCCGCAACGAAGACATCGGCGATACCGATACCGGCTTCGCCGGCGCCGAGGAACAGGATCTTCTGGTCTTCGAGCGATGCGCCGGTAATGCGCATCGCGGCAATGATACCCGCCACGGCCACGGCACCGGTTCCCTGAATGTCGTCGTCGAAGAGGCACGTGTTTTCACGGTACTTGTGCAACAAGCGAAAAGCGTTGGTGTTGCCGAAGTCTTCGATTTGTATAAGGACACCCGGGAACACTTCCTTGGCAGCCTGCACGAACTCATCGAACAGCTCGTCGTAGTCGGCGCCGCGCAGGCGGCGGCGCTCGATGCCGTTGTACAGCGGGTTATTGAGTTTCTTTTCGTTGTTGGTACCGACATCGAACATGACGGGGAGGCATTGGGTCGGCGGAATGCCGGCACAGGCCGTGTACAGGGAAAGCTTGCCGATCGGGATGCCCATGCCATCGGCGCCGAGATCGCCAAGGCCGAGAATTCGCTCGCCGTCGGTCACGACGATGATGCGCACGTCCTTGTGTGGCCAGTTCTGAAGAATGTCGCGGATCCGGCCCTTGTCGTTCAAGGTGACATAAAACCCCCGCGGTTTCCGGTAAAGGTGCTGGAACTCCTGGCAGGCCTGGCCCACGGTCGGCGTGTAGATGATGGGCATCATCTCCTCGATGTGGTTCATCACGACGCGGTAGAACAGGTTCTCGTTGCGGTCCTGCAATGCGATCAGGTAAAGGTACTTTTCGAGGTCCGTCGGTTTTTCCCGAAAGTTGCCGAGAACGCGCAATTCCTGCTCCGCCATCGAATGCACACGGGGCGGCAACAACCCCCTCAGGTTGAGTTCATCGCGCTCGGCATCGGTAAACGCGGTGCCCTTGTTGCGAATCGGGTCGTGGAGAATTTTCACTCCGCGGTGAAGTTCCACAGGTTCCTGGTTTTGCAAAGAATTTTCGCTCAGCTTGGCGGCAGACATGTTGGCCTCCGGAGGCATGTTTCAGTCCGGAAACCTACTCCGATTTACAAACTTTTGTATACGGAATTGACGCAGCGAGTCGCCCGGCATTGTTAACGTGCCGCGTGCAGGTCAGCGAAATAGGACTGCACGGCCCCGCGCAGCGCTGCTTCCTCGTCCTCCCAACGCTCGATTGCGTCCTGCACCCGCTGGTCGGCAAGGAATTCGGCGTAACGCGGCTGCATCAGCATGTCGCGCCAGTGCAGGTGCATCGCGACGGACTGGGTGAAGATCTCCGCCAGGGCAACCTCGATTGCCTCGTCGATGCGCCCCTGCAGCACAAGGATGCTGATGTGGGTATTCGGATTCTCGGTCGGGTCGATGCCCATCGAACTCGCGTCCGCGAGTTGCGCATCCAGGCGCCGCAAGAGTTCGTCGTGCGGCAGGGTCTCGGCCCAGCCGTCGAATGCAACGGCCTGAACCGTGCGGAGCTTGCTCGGAATCTGCGCAGCGTCGAGGTCGAAGACGCCGGGCTTCTGCGTTTCGATCCAGGCCAGC
>JARRMH010000223.1:0-4760 GCA_037386205.1 Woeseiaceae bacterium
GGCTGGCAGCCTTCTTGCGGGCGGTTTTCTTCCGTGCCGAGGCCTTCTTCGTCGACGTTTTCTTGCGTGATGCTGCGGTCTTCTTTCGCTTCTTGCTCGCGGCTTTCTTTGCGGGCATTTTTGACTCCTGCCGGGGAAAGAAAAGGCGGGGATTATACATTGCCGGCGGCGGCATGGAAGTCTTATTTTCTGGGGAAATCAGCCCACGATTCCTTTACACTAGCGGACTTTGCGGACGGGATATTGGGCCCCAACCACGAATGCGTTTAAGCAAGATCAAGCTCGCCGGCTTCAAGTCTTTCGTCGATCCCACAACTATCACCTTTCCCAGCAGCCTCGTGGGCGTGGTGGGACCCAATGGCTGTGGCAAATCGAACGTGATCGACGCGGTCCGCTGGGTCATGGGCGAAAGCTCGGCCAGCCGCCTGCGCGGCGATTCCATCACGGACGTGATTTTCAACGGATCGAGCTCCCGCAAGCCTGTGGGCGCCGCATCCGTGGAGTTGTTGTTCGATAACACCGATACGACGATCGAAGGGCAATACGCCAGGTACGCCGAAATTTCGATTCGCCGCGAGGTCAGCCGCGATGGGATCTCGACGTATTTCCTGAACGGCGCCAAGTGCCGTCGCAAGGACATTACGGGCGTGTTCCTGGGAACGGGGCTCGGTCCGCGCAGCTACTCGATCATCGAGCAAGGCATGATTTCGCGTCTGATCGAGGCCAAACCCGAAGATATGCGTGTGTTCATCGAGGAAGCGGCCGGCATCTCGAAATACAAGGAGCGGCGCCGCGAGACCTCCAACAGGATCAAGCACACGAAGGAAAACCTGGACCGGTTGCTCGATCTGCTCGAGGAAGTCGAGAAGCAGATAAAGCATCTCGATCGCCAGGCCAAGACGGCCGAGCGCTATGGTCGGTACAAGGAAGAGGAACGCCTTACCGAGGCCGAGTTGCTGGCGCTGCGCATGCGCGACATTGATAACCATGCCGCGGATTCAGCGCGTCGCCTGGAGCAGCACAAGACCAGTCTCGAAGCAGCGATTGCCGAACAGCGACGTCTCGAAGCATCGCTCGAGGATGCGCGGGTGCGGCAAAGCGAGCGCACCGATGAATTCAACGCCATTCAGGGGCGTTACTACAAGGTTGGCAGCGAAATTGCGCGTCTCGAGCAGTCGATCGAACACGCCCGCGAATTGCGCGAACGCCGTGAGCAGGATCTGGAGCAGGCGGTGCTCGGCGCCAGCGAGATTGCCACGGAGATCGACCAGGACGAATCTCAAATCGCGCAGCTCGAACTGACGCTGAACGAGCTGGTTCCCGGGCTGGAACAGGCGCGCCAGCGCGAGCAGACGTCGGCGGCGTCGCTCGAACGTGCCGAGGAGGCGCTCGCCGAATGGCAGAAACAGTGGGATGAGCTGACGCTGCAGCGCAACGAGGCCCTGCAGGCACAGAGCATCGAAAGCACGCGCGCGGAACAGCTCGAATCGCGGATCCAGAGTTTCACGGACCGCCGCCGGAAGATTGACGAGTCGCAGTCGGATACGAGCCCGGAGGATCTGCGGACACAACACGAGCAGCTTGTCGTCAAGGAGCAGCGCAAACGCCAGGCGCGCGAGGAATTCGAGCGCGCCATCGGTGATACGACCGAGAAGATTCGCCGGCTGCGTGAGCAGGACGACAAGCTGACGCGACTGGTCGAAGAGCGCCGCACATCGCTGCAGGAGGTGCAGGGCAAGTACGCATCGCTCGAAGCGCTGCAGAAAGCGGCGATGGGTGAGGGCGATGACGGCATCAAGGACTGGCTGGCGGTTGCGGGACTCGAGGGCAACAAACGCGTGGCCCAGACGCTCGACGTCGACACGGGCTGGGACAAGGCCGTGGAAACTGTTCTTGGCGACTACCTCCAGGCGATATGCGTCCCGGATATTACGCCGGTCACGGAGAACATCGCCCGGCTGCGCTCGGGGTCGGTCACGGTTCTGCGGGAGAAGTCGCGGGACGACGTCGTACGGAATATGGACGATTCACTGGCGCTCAAGGTCAGCGGTGCTCCCGCGTCGGTGCAAAGCATTCTGTCGCGTGTGAAGTATGCGGATTCCATCGGAGCGGCGCTTGCGATGCGCGAGCAACTGGCAGATGACGAGTCGGTGATCACGTCTGAGGGCATCTGGCTGGGCAAGAACTGGCTGCGCGTCTCGCGCGACAAAAGTGCAAAAGCCGGCGTCCTGGCGCGCGAGCACGAAATGCGACGCCTGAAGTCCGACATGCGGGAAATGCAGGCCCGCTTTGACAGCTCGGTCCGGCTGCTCAAGGACGGGCGGGTGCGCCTGACCCAACTCGAGGAGCGCCGCGAGTCGTTGCAGCGAGACGCGGCGAGCCTGTTGCATGAGTACTCGGAAGTCAAAACGGCGCTGGAATCCGCCCGGTTCCGCATGGAAGAAGCCACTGCACGCAAGGCGGAATTGGTCGAGGAAGTGGGTCAACTCGAGAACGAAAAGGTTTCCGCCGAAGAACAGTTGCGTGAATCCCGCCTCAAGCGCGGTCAGGCAGAGGAGTCCCTGGAACGTCTCGATGCGGAACGGGACGCGCTCGAAGCCCAGCGCGACGAGTTGCGAAGCGAATTACAGCGTGTTCGGGCACAGGCTGCCGAGGATCGGCAGGAGGTGCAAAGCATTACGATCCAGTTCGAGAGTCGGCGGAGCAGCAAAGAATCGGCGGCTCAGAACCTCGAGCGCATGCAACGACAGCTGCGGCAGTTCAGGACTCGGGAGGTCGAGATTCGGCAACAGCTCGAGAACAGCGAATCACCGCTGGCCGACCAGAAAGCTGCGCTCGAACGGCAACTTGAACACCGGCTAGAGGTGGAAGAGGAACTCGCCGGGGCGCGGCGCAAGGTCGAAACGGTCGAAACCGAGTTGCGTGAACTCGACCAGTCACGCATGCAGATCGACCAGTCGGTGGATGCGGCACGCCAGAAAGTGAGCGAGGCCGAAATGGCGGCACAGGAGCTTCGTGTGCGGCGGGAGGGCATCGCGGAGCAGTTGTCGCGGACAGCTTTCGAGTTCGACGCATTGCTCGAGCAGTTGGACGACGCGGCCGACATCCCGGGTTGGGAAGAGAAACTCGAGAAAGTCCGGCGCCGGATCGACCGGCTTGGGCCGATTAACCTGGCAGCGATCGACGAATTCAAGGAACAATCCGAGCGCAAGGAATACCTCGATTCGCAACTGGCAGACCTGAACGATGCGCTGGAGACCCTCGAAGGGGCAATCCGCAAAATCGATCGCGAGACGCGCACGCGCTTTCGCGAAACCTACAATGATGTCAATGACGGCTTCCAGCGGCTGTTCCCGAAACTGTTTGGCGGCGGCAATGCCTACCTCGAACTGACCGGCGAAGACCTGTTGTCCGCTGGTATTACGGTCATGGCGCGTCCGCCTGGCAAACGTAACAGCACGATCCACCTCCTGTCGGGTGGCGAGAAGGCGCTGACCGCTGTTGCACTCGTATTCGCCATCTTCGAGTTGAACCCGGCGCCCTTCTGCATGCTCGACGAGGTCGATGCGCCGCTCGACGATGCCAACGTCGGCCGCTTCTGCGATATCGTCCGCGACATGTCCGAAAAGGTCCAGTTCGTCTTTATCACGCACAACAAGGTGACCATGGAGCTGGCCCGGCAACTGACCGGTGTGACGATGCAGGAACCCGGGGTGTCGCGCCTGGTGTCGGTGGATATCGACGAAGCTGTGAAGATGGCGGCAAGCTGACGACGATTGTGGGCCTGAATCATGGATGGGTTGCGATGGTTGCTGTTGCTCTTCGGACTCCTGGTCATCGCCGGCGTCTATTTCTACAGTCGTCGCGAAAGGCGGCAGCCCAAGTCTGAGAAAAAAGTACTGCCGGAGCGCCTTGAGCCCAGCCTCGACGGGCGTGAGGAGCCGCTGCAGTTGGAGGAGGATGACGACCTCTTGCTGCCCGTGGGAGACCACGTCGATGAGGAGTCTGAACCGGTCGAGCAGGAGCCGGTTGCGCAGAAGATCGTGACGTTGCGGCTCGTCGGGCACGACAAGAAACCGTTTCAGGGTGACGAGCTCATTCTCAACATGCGGGGAATCGGGCTGCGCCACGGCAAGTTCGGCATCTTCCATCGCTACGATGGCAACGATGAGACACGCACGATTTTCAGTGCGGCCAGCCTTGTCGAACCCGGCAGCTTTGACCTCGCCAACATCAAGGAGCAGAAGATCCCCGGGATCAGCCTGTTCCTCGTCCTGCCGGGACCGGTCGAGAGCGTCGAAGCATTCGACCTGATGATGGCGGCCGCGCGTGCGCTGGCGCAGTCTCTCGACGGTGAACTGCTGGATGAATCGGGCAGCACCCTGAGTATCCAGCGAGAGCGCTACCTGCGCGAAGAGATCATTCAGTTCCAGCTCAGTGCCTGACGTCAAGAAGAAAATCGAAGCGCTGCGCGAGCAGATCAGGTATCACAACTATCGCTACTACATTCTCGACGACATCGAGATCCCCGATGCCGAGTATGACCGGCTCGTGCGTGAACTGGAGCAGCTGGAGGAAGACAACCCCGATCTGGTGACCGCCGATTCGCCGACGCAGCGCGTCGGCATCGAACCGGCCGGTGCCTTCAACACTATCAAACATCGCATTCCGATGCTGTCTCTCGAGAATGTTTTCTCGGAAGAGGACCTGCGGGAATTTCACCGACGGGTCGCTGACAAACTCGAACTCGAGGAAGGTGC
>JARRMH010000223.1:4811-5986 GCA_037386205.1 Woeseiaceae bacterium
GAATGGTGCCACACGTGGGGACGGAACGACTGGCGAGGACATCACGCACAACGTGCGCACGATCGAGTCCGTCCCGCTGAAGCTGATGGGCGAGACGTATCCGCAGACACTGGAGGTCCGCGGCGAAGTGTTCATGCCACGGGAAGGCTTTGAGGCGTACAACAGACGCGCACGCGCAAAAGGCGAGAAGACGTTCGTCAACCCGCGGAACGCGGCGGCCGGCAGCCTGCGCCAGCTGGATCCAAAGCTGACGGCCGAACGGCCGCTCGACATGTACGTCTATGCGGTCGGGGTTGTTGAGGGCGGTGAACTCCCCGAAACTCACAGCGCAATCCTCGAACAATTGCAGCACTGGGGCCTGAAAGTCTGCCCCGAGCGGGCCGTGGTGGAAGGCGTCGAGGGCTGTCTTGAATATTACGCCCGGATTGCCGACAAACGCGACGCGTTGCCGTATGACATCGACGGCGTCGTATACAAAGTGGATAGCCTCGCATTGCAGCGCGAACTCGGGTTTGTCTCCCGCGCACCGCGCTGGGCGATCGCCCACAAGTTTCCCGCACAGGAAGAGATGACCCGGGTTGTCGGTATTGAATTCCAGGTCGGAAGGACCGGAGCGCTGACGCCCGTGGCACGACTCGAGCCGGTTTTCGTCGGCGGCGTGACGGTCAGCAACGCGACGCTGCACAATATCGACGAATTGCACAGGAAAGACGTGCGCATCGGCGATGCAGTCATCGTACGACGAGCCGGTGACGTGATCCCCGAGGTCGTCAGCGTCATCAAGAAGAAGCGGCCGAAGAACACGAAACCCATAAAATTGCCGGAATCGTGCCCCGTCTGTGGCTCGCACGTGGCGCGCGAGGAGGGCGAAGCGGTCGCTCGCTGCACAGGCGGACTGTTTTGCAAAGCGCAACGAACGGAGTCGCTCAAGCATTTCGTGTCGCGCCGTGCCATGGACATCGAGGGACTCGGCGCCAGGTTGATCGAGCAACTCGTTGAAGAAGACCGTATCAAGAGCCCGTCCGATATTTATCGGCTGGAGCGGAAAGAACTCGCCGAGCGTGAACGCATGGGCGAAAAATCAGCCGACAACCTCGTGCGCGCAATCGAGGCGAGCAAATCGACGACGCTTTCGCGCTTTCTTTATGCGCTCGGTATTCGGGAAGTCGGCGAAG
>JARRMH010000224.1:0-4755 GCA_037386205.1 Woeseiaceae bacterium
GCAATTTCCTGGTTGCCGAGGCTGCCGTTGCTGCTGCCGAACGCGCGCAGGACGTCGAGCCCGCGCGCGAGTGCCTCAACAAACTTACGCTCGGCGGCGGCGCTCATCCACACGCGACGCACACACGCACGCAGCGGCCCGGAGGCGACGGCGTGAGCCGCGCCGCCGACAACATCGGGACAATGCCGGTGCGCGACAGCGTGCGCATCGACGCGGGCCGCCTCGCGGACTGGATGACCGACAATGTCGAGGGATTTTCCGGCCCGCTGCAGGTCGAGGAATTCAGGGGCGGACAGTCCAACCCGACCTACAAGCTCGTCTCCCCCGGGCAGAATTACGTGCTGCGCCGCAAGCCGCCGGGACGCCTGCTGCGCGGGGCGCACGCGGTCGAACGCGAGGCGCGCGTCATGTCGGCACTCGGGGACACGGACTTCCCGGTACCCCGGGTGTACGGGCTCTGCGAGGACGACGCCATCATCGGTACGCCGTTTTTCGTCATGGAGATGGTCGAGGGCCGCATATTCTGGGATGCGGCGCTTGCGGAGGTGTCGCGCGACGAGCGCAGCGCATTTTTCGATGCCATGGTCGGTACGCTGGCGCAGCTGCACTCGATCGCGCCCGACTCGGTGGGCCTGTCGGACTATGGCCGGACCGGTTCCTACCTCGAACGACAGATTGCGATCTGGTCTCGCCAGTACATTGAGGATACCGACGCCGGCCGCGACCCCAACATGGACCGGCTCGTCAAATGGCTGCCCGACAACATCCCCGAGGGCGACGAGACCGCCATCGTGCACGGCGACTTTCGCTGCGACAACCTGATCTTCGACCCGGCCGAGCCACGCGTCATCGCCGTGCTGGACTGGGAGCTGTCCACCCTCGGCCACCCGCTGTCCGACTTTGCCTACCACGCGATGATGTACCGCATGCCCTCGCGTATCTCCGCGGGGCTCGCCGGCCTCAACCTCGAGGCACTGGGCATTCCCGGCGAAGACGAGTACATCCGTGCGTATTGCCGGCTCACCGGCCGGGACGGCATTCCCGATTACGATTTTTACATCGCCTTCAACTTCTTCCGTATTGCCGCGATCCTGCACGGCATCAAGGGCCGCGTCGCTCGAGGCAACGCGGCATCGAGCCATGCCGAGGAACGCATCAGGATGTTCCCCGAACTCGCGGCGCTCGCATGGGAGCAGGCGGAGCGTGCACAGGAGACATGAACATGGATGACATCTCGCCGACAACCGTCATGCGCTGTGAGCAACTGGTTGCCCCCGGGGAACCGCTCGAGAGCGCCTCGGGCGCCGTTCCCGAACCCGGTGCAAAGGACGTAATCGTCGCCGTCGACCACTGCGGCGTATGCCACTCCGACCTGCACCTGCAGGACGGCTACTTTGATCTCGGCGATGGCCACAAGCTCGATATCTCGGCCCAGCGGACGCTGCCCCTCGTTCTCGGCCACGAGATCGCCGGCCGTGTGGTTGCCCAGGGCGAGCGCGTCGCCGACGACCTGGTTGGCAAGTCCGTCGTCGTGTATCCGTGGATCGGCTGCGGCGAATGCCGATTGTGCCGGCGCGGCGACGAGCAGATCTGCGATCGCCCGCGCGTCATCGGCATCAATGTCGACGGCGGTTTTGCGACCCACGTGACGGTGCCGGACGCGCGCTACGTCATCGACCTCGACGGCCTGGAGGTCCGGCACGCCGGATGCCTGATGTGCTCGGGCCTCACCGCTTTCAGCGCCATTCGCAAGGCGCAGCGCTTCCTCGATGCCGGCCCGTTGATGATCGTCGGGCTCGGCGGCGTCGGCATGATGGGGCTGCGTTTTGCCGCCGCGATGGGTGTCGACGGCGTACTGGCAGCCGATATCAGCGCACCGGCCCGCGACAAGGCACTCGAGTTGGGTGCAACCGAGGTATACGACCCGCAGGATGCCGGGGCGCGCAAGGCCATCAAGTCGGCCACCCGCGGTGGCGCCGGCGCTGTCATCGATTTTGTCGGTGCCGGTCAGTCGCTGACGTTTGCCCAGCGAATCGCCGCCAAAGGGGGTGGCGTGATTGTCGTCGGACTGATGGGCGGCAGTTTCACGATGCCGGTGCCGCTGTTGCCGTTCAACGCACTCACGATCGAGGGCAGTTACGTCGGCACACTGGCCGATGCCCGCGATATGCTGGCGCTCGTCCGGACCGGCGCCGTCCAGGACATCCCCATGACCGAGCGTCCGCTGTCCGAAGCAAACGAAGCCCTCGACGCACTGCGCGGTGGCAAGGTCGTGGGGCGCACCGTGCTCAAGCCATGAATCGAAACCGAATGAAACCACGAACAACGACTAAGGAAGATCGACTATGAGTTCCCCCGTCCAGTATGACGTGATCGACAACATCGGCGTCATCGCAATCGACAACCCGCCCGTCAACGCCCTGTCCGCCGCCGTCCGAGGCGGCATCGTGAAGGCGCTCGAGAGCGCGCGGTCGGACGACAGCGAAGCGCTGCTCATCATTTGCCGCGGCCGCACGTTCTGTGCCGGTGCGGACATCACCGAGTTCGGCAAGCCGCCCGTGGATCCCTCGCTTCCCGAAGTCGTCGACGCAATCGAGGCCTCACCGAAACTGGTCGTGGCCGCTCTGCACGGCACCGCGCTCGGCGGTGGCCTCGAGGTCGCGATGGGCTGCCATTACCGCTGCGCCACGGCCGACGCCAGGGTGGGCCTGCCCGAGGTCAAGCTCGGCTTGTTGCCGGGTGCGGGCGGAACCCAGCGCACGCCGCGTCTCGCCGGCGTGGCGGCTGCCGTGGAGATGATGACTTCGGGCAACCCCTTCCCGGCAAAGGATGCCGCCGCGGCCGGACTGATCGATCACATTGTCGATGGTGACCTGGAGGCCGGCGCCATGGCGTGGGTCAAGTCGTTGCTGGCCGAGAAGGCGCCGATTCGCCGCGCCTCGGAATTGCCGATCGCCGCTGATGCAGGCGCCGTACTCGATGGCCTCCGGGAAAAAGTCGCCCGCAAGGCGCGCGGCCAGAATGCGCCGCTCAGGATTCTCGACTGCGTCGAGGCGGCGATTACGAAACCGTTCGATGAAGGCGCAAAAATCGAGCGTGAGCAATTCATGGCCTGCATGCAGGACCCGCAGTCCGCCGCATTGCGCCACGTGTTCTTCGCGGAGCGCAATGCGAGCCGCATCCGGGACCTTGCGCCGGACACGCCGCAGCGGCCGATCGAATCGGTGGCCATCATCGGCGCCGGCACGATGGGCGGCGGGATCGCGATGAGCGCGGCGAACGCCGGTTTCGTCGTACACCTCGTCGATATCGACGACGAAGCCATCGCACGCGGACTCGCCGTCATCGACCGCAATTACGCCGGCACGGTCAAGCACGGCAAACTTACAGAAGAACAAGCGAAAGCATGCCGCGCCCGTATCCGGGCGACGACCGACTATGCCGATATCGCGGACGCGGATCTCGTCATCGAGGCGGTATTCGAAAACCTCGATCTGAAGAAGAAAATTTTCGGGCGGCTCGACGAGACCATGAAAGACGGCGCCATACTGGCGACCAACACGTCCTACCAGGACGTCGATGCAATCGCCGCGGCGACGGGCCGGCCGCAGGACGTCATTGGCCTGCACTTTTTCAGCCCGGCCCACATCATGAAGCTGCTCGAAATCGTCCGCGGCGAAAAGACCGCGGACGACGTGCTGGCGACGGCCATGGCTGTTGCCAAGAAGCTCCGCAAGGTCCCCGTGCTCTCCCGCGTCTGCTACGGCTTCATCGGCAACCGGATGCTGCGTATTTACATGCGCGAAGCCCAGCTGTGCCTGCTCGAGTGCCGCTCGCCCGAGACCGTCGACGGCGCGATGGAAGCCTGGGGAATGGCCATGGGACCCATGGCGGTCGGCGACCTGGCCGGGCTCGACGTCGGCTACAAGGCCCGCGAGAGTATTCCACCCGAGCACCGCGGCGAACCGATTACCAATAGTGTCTCGGACACGCTGGTCGAAGCGGGGCGTCTCGGACAAAAGACCGGCGCGGGCTTCTACAAGTACGACCCGGACACACGCCGCCGGCTCCCCGACCCGGAGGTCGTGGACATCATCGAGAAGGCAGCGGCCGAATACGACGTCCCGCAGCGCGACATCGACGGACAGGAGATCGTCGACCGCCTGATCTTCGGACTCGCCAACGAGGGCCACAAAATCGTCGGCGAGGGCATTGCGCAGCGACCCGGGGATGTGGATATCGTGTATGTCTACGGTTACGGTTTCCCGGCCTGGCGGGGCGGCCCCCTGCACTACGCGGACGCGGTCGGACTCGACCACGTACTCGCCCGCATCCGGGAGTTCGGCGAGCGGTTCGGCGCGGAGCGCTGGGAACCGGCGCCGCTGCTCGAGCAACTCGTGAACGACAAGCAGTCGCTGGCCGAATGGGCTGCCGGGAATGCGCCCTGAAGAACACTTACCGAATCTGGAGATAATGGAATGACACAAGCAGTAATCGTCTCGACCGCAAGGACCGCCCTGACCAAGTCCGGCAGGGGCACGTTCAACGACACGCACGGCATCACGATGGGCTCGCATGCACTGAAGCACGCGATGGAACGGGCAGACGTCGACCCCGCCGACGTCGAGGACGTCATCTTCGGCGCCGGTTATCCCGAGGGTGCCACCGGCTTCAACGTCGGGCGCAACATCGCGATGGCGGCCGGGTGCCCGACGAGCACGTCGGGCATGACCGTCAATCGCTACTGTTCGTCGG
>JARRMH010000225.1:0-5983 GCA_037386205.1 Woeseiaceae bacterium
GCGAACGGGCCTATGACATTTACTCGAGACTGCTCAAGGATCGACTGGTCTTCGTCGTGGGCCCGGTCGAGGACCACATGGCCAACCTCATCGTTGCCCAGTTGTTGTTCCTCGAGTCGGAAAACCCGAAGAAAGACATCCACCTGTACATCAACTCGCCCGGTGGCGTCGTCTCGGCGGGGCTGTCGATCTACGACACGATGCAGTTCATCAACTGCGACGTGTCGACGATCTGCGTCGGCCAGGCGGCCAGCATGGGCGCCCTGCTGCTCGCCGGTGGCACCAAGGGCAAGCGTTACGCGCTGCCGCACTCGCGGGTCATGGTCCATCAGCCAAGCGCCGGCTACCAGGGGCAGGTCACGGACATCAGCATCCATGCCGAGGAGGTTCTCGAGCTGAAGCGCCGCCTCAACGAAATCATGGCCAAGCACACGGGCCAGGATTTCGCGACCATCGAGCGCGATCTCGAACGCGACAATTTCATGGGCGCCGAGCGGGCTGTCGAGTACGGCATCATCGACACGGTGCTCGCGAAACGCGCCGAGATGGGCAAGAAGTCGGCCGACTGATCCCTGTTATATCAACCGGTTATAACGGCATCGCTCAGTTATGTGAGCTGTGCCTTTCATGCATGCGAGAGCGCATGTAAACTACGGCACAGAGTCGTAAATGACTGATTTACTGAGTTACTAAAGGCATTCCGGCATGAGCGATGGCACCCGCGGTAAGAACGAGGACGGCAAGCTCCTCTACTGTTCTTTTTGCGGCAAATCACAGCACGAGGTTCGCAAGCTCATTGCGGGCCCGTCCGTGTTCATCTGCGATGAATGCGTCGAACTCTGCAACGACATCATTCGTGAAGAGCTCGAGGACAGTGGCGAGGCAGGCCAGGACAAGCTGCCAAAGCCGCAGGAAATCAACGACGTACTGAACGAATACGTCATCGGGCAGGATCGTGCGAAGAAGGTCCTGTCGGTCGCCGTGTACAACCACTACAAGCGACTCAACGACCGCCTCAACGAGCGCAGCAAGGACGACATCGAACT
Organism: Woeseiaceae bacterium; assembly: GCA_037386205.1. Taxonomy (GTDB): domain Bacteria; phylum Pseudomonadota; class Gammaproteobacteria; order Steroidobacterales; family Woeseiaceae; genus UBA1847. Next base: position 1,047 of record JARRMH010000225.1, read on the forward strand.
CGCCAAGTCGAATATCCTGCTGATCGGGCCGACCGGCTGCGGCAAGACGCTGCTGGCCGAGACGCTGGCACGCCTGCTCAATGTGCCGTTCACGATTGCCGACGCAACGACGCTGACGGAAGCCGGCTACGTCGGCGAAGATGTCGAGAACATCATCCAGAAGCTGTTGCAGAAATGCGATTACGACGTCGACAAGGCCCAGACGGGCATCGTCTACATCGACGAGATCGACAAGATCTCCCGCAAGTCCGATAACCCGTCGATCACGCGTGACGTGTCGGGCGAGGGCGTGCAGCAGGCACTGCTGAAGCTCATCGAGGGCACCATCGCATCGGTGCCGCCGCAGGGTGGCCGCAAGCATCCGCAGCAGGAATTCCTGCAGGTGGATACGGGCAATATCCTGTTCATCTGCGGCGGTGCGTTCGCGGGCCTCGAAAAGATCATCATGGACCGCTCGTCGAAGAGCGGCATCGGGTTCGTCGCCGACGTCAAGACCGACGAGGACGACCAGAGCATCGGCGAGCTGCTGCATGATGTCGAGCCCGAAGACCTGATTCGCTACGGACTGATCCCCGAGTTCGTCGGCCGCCTGCCCGTGGTCGCGACACTCGAGGAACTGGACGAAGATGCGCTCGTGCAAATCCTGCTCGAGCCCAAGAATGCCCTGACCAAGCAGTACCGCAAGCTGTTCGACATGGAGGGCGTCGAACTCGAGTTTCGCGACGACGCGCTTCTCGCCGTGGCCAAGAAGGCCATGGAACGCAAGACCGGCGCCCGCGGACTGCGCACCATACTTGAAAATGTATTGCTCGATACCATGTATGACTTGCCTTCTTCGGAAAGCGCGAAGAAGGTAGTCGTGGATGAGGCCGTCGTTACCGGCGAGACCAAACCCTATGTTATCTACGAGTCGGAGGACACGCCGACCGTCAACATCGAGCAGCCGCCACGCCCTACCGGGTCTGACGGCGCCTAGAGAGGCTGAATGTCTGAAAAAGATCTGATTTCCGCGATCGACGATGAATCGGTCGACGGCGGCTCGTCTGCCGTTCCCGTACTGCCGCTGCGCGACGTCGTCGTCTATCCGCACATGGTGATCCCGCTGTTCGTCGGCCGGGAGAAGTCCATCGTTGCGTTGAACAAGGCGATGGATTCGGGCAAGCGCATCCTGCTGGTGGCGCAGACGCAGGCCGACCACGACGATCCACAGCCGTCCGATTTGTATGAAGTCGGCACGCTGGCGACCATCCTGCAGCTTCTGAAGCTGCCGGACGGCACGGTCAAGGTGCTGGTCGAAGGCGGCGAGCGGGTCCTGATCGACCGCTACAACGTCGGCGATCACTTCTCTGCCGAGATCACGCCGCTGCCGGACGAGGACCGTCACGACGAGCGCGAGATCGACGTGCTCGTGCGGTCGATCATCACCCAGTTCGAGCAGTACGTGAAGCTCAACAAGAAGGTACCGCCCGAGGTGCTGACGTCACTGTCCGGTATAGACGAGCCGGGCCGTCTCGCCGACACCGTTGCCGCGCACATGGCGCTGAAACTGTCGGAGAAGCAGCGCATCCTCGAGATCCAGGACATCAAGAGCCGCCTCGAGCAGGTGCTCGGCGTCATCGAGGGTGAGATCGACGTGCTGCAGATCGAGAAACGCATCCGCGGCCGCGTCAAGCAGCAGATGGAGAAGAGCCAGCGCGAGTACTACCTGAATGAGCAGATGAAGGCCATTCAGAAAGAGCTGGGCGAGATGGAAGACGCGCCGAACGAACTCGCCGACCTCGAGCAGAAAATTGAAAAAGCCGGAATGCCGAAGGAAGCGAAGGACAAGGCCGTTTCCGAGCTCAACAAGCTGAAGCTGATGTCACCGATGTCGGCCGAGGCGACGGTCGTGCGCAATTACATCGACTGGCTCCTGAAAGCACCCTGGAAGAAGCGCAGCAAGGTGCTCAAGGACCTCAAGAAGGCCGAGGATGTGCTGGAAGCCGATCACTACGGTCTCGAGAAGGTGAAGGAACGTATCCTCGAGTATCTCGCCGTACAGCAACGGGTGAAGAAGCTCAAGGGACCGATCCTGTGCCTGGTCGGTCCGCCGGGCGTGGGCAAGACCTCGCTGGGCCAGAGCATTGCGCGTGCCACCAACCGCAAATTTGTTCGCATGTCGCTGGGCGGCGTGCGCGACGAGGCCGAGATCCGCGGTCACCGCCGCACCTACATCGGTTCGATGCCGGGCAAGATCATCCAGAACCTCTCCAAGACCGAGGTACGGAACCCATTGTTCCTGCTCGACGAGGTCGACAAGATGGCCATGGATTTCCGTGGCGATCCGTCATCGGCCCTGCTGGAGGTTCTCGATCCCGAGCAAAACTCGACCTTCGCCGATCACTATCTCGAGGTCGATTTCGATCTCTCGGACGTCATGTTCGTGTGCACGGCCAACAGCCTGAACATCCCGGCGCCGCTGCTCGACCGCATGGAAGTCATCCGCATCCCGGGTTACACCGAGGACGAGAAGACCAACATCGCGCTCAAGTACCTGGTGCCCAAGCAGATGAAGGAAAACGGGCTCGAGGAAAAGGAGCTCAAGATCACCGAGAGTGCGGTGCGCGACATCATCCGGCATTACACGCGCGAATCGGGTGTGCGTAATCTCGAACGCGAGATCTCGAAGATCTGCCGCAAGGTCGTCAAGTCGCTGCTGCTGAAGCCGCGCGACGCGACCGTGACGGTAACGCCGCGGAGCATGGAGAAATATCTTGGTGTGCGCCGCTTCCGCTACGGCAAGGCCGAGGACAAGGACCGGGTCGGGCAGGTTACCGGGCTGGCGTGGACAGAGGTCGGCGGCGAGTTGCTGTCGATCGAGGCCACGACCGTACCCGGCAAGGGCAAACTCATCCACACAGGCCAGCTCGGCGACGTCATGACGGAGTCGATCCAGGCCGCGATGACCATCGTCCGCAGCCGCGCCAAGGTGCTCGGTATCGACGAGGATTTCCACCAGAATGTCGACGTGCATATTCATGTGCCCGAGGGCGCGACGCCGTAGGACGGACCGTCGGCGGGCGTCGGCATGTGCACGGCGCTGGTGTCGGCGCTGACCGGTATTCCGGTGAAGAGCGACGTCGCCATGACCGGCGAAATCACGCTGCGCGGCGAGGTACTGCCGATTGGCGGCCTCAAGGAGAAGCTGCTGGCGGCGCACCGCGGTGGCATCAACACGGTGCTCATCCCGGAGGAAAACGAGAAGGACCTCGCCGAGATTCCGAAGAACATCAAGGGCCAGCTCGACATCATCCCGGTCAAATGGTTCGACCAGGTGATGGAGCACGCGCTCGCGCACCAGCCGGTGCCGGATGCCAAGAAGGACGAGAAAGACCCCGAGGCCGAGGCCAGCAAAGCCAAGGCCGACGACAAATCGTCCGACGACGTCGTCCGCCCCCACTAAATGGCGTCAAAAGGTGTCAGTTACCTTTAGCTCTATCTAAAGGTGACTGACACCTATTTAATCTGAAGTGTCGTAGGCGCGGGGGACGCGGGACGTAACGCCTGTGAGCAGTTCGTAACCGATGGTGCGGGCCCGCGTGGCGCCTTCGTTGACCGGTACGGTGTGGCCCCAGAGTTCAACCGGGTCGCCGCTGGCGACGTCCGGCACGGCGGTGACAGCAATCGTAATCATGTCCCTCGACACCATGCCCGCGAGAGGCGCCTGCGTGAGCGGCGATCGGCCGTCCAGCGCGCCCCGTAGCCGACTGCCTCCCCGGCGTCAATGTCGCGCAGGGCGATGATCTCGGCAGTGAATGTCATCGCAGGGCGCAATCTTGCGGCGTTTTCGACGCTGGTCGGAAACGGGGAGGCGCCGTAGAGCATGATGCCGGGTCGGTTCCAGTCGGCGTGCGAGGCCGGCCAGGCGAGGATGCCCGCCGAATTGGCAATGCTGAGCGGCAGTCCCGCATCGAGCGTGCACTTTGCGAACAGTCGGAGCTGTCGCTCTGTGGCCGCACTGCCAGGGTCATCGGCACAGGCGAGGTGCGTGCATGCCGCGCCAACGTCACTGCCGGCGGCGCGCAATCGCTCCAGGACATCGCCAAATCGGGACGGATCGATACCCAGCCGGTGCATGCCCGTGTCGATCTTGATCCACGTGCGCGAACCCGAGCTGAACTCGACCTGTTCCTCGGTACTCACCACCAGCACGAGATTCGTGCCGCGCGCTTCCGCGGCAGCCGCCTCCGAGCTTGCGCCTTCGAGTACCAGGATATCCTTGTCGATCCCCGCATCGCGCAGTGCGCAGGCCTCGTCGACCGTGGCGACCGCGAGCGCGGCAGCCGTATCGAGGGCGCGCGCGACTTCGAGCATACCGTGACCGTAGGCATTGGCCTTGATCACAGCGATGCATTTGCGACTCCCGGTCAGCGTACAGGCGAGTTCGTAGTTGGCGCGAATCGCCCCGAGATCGACCAGCGCTGCCGTCTGGCGGTACATGCCTATTCGTCGTTTACCCGAACGAGCGCGAGGTCCGTGAAGTCCCAGTCGGACGATTCGTAGACCTGCTCGACCTCGAGCGCCGCGACGCCGCCGGTTTCATCGTGCACGAACCGCACCCATGTATCGGCCTCGATCGTGCGATCGGCCCAGTAGGCGTAAAACGTGTGGTCGTCGTAGGGCCACAGCCGGCCCTCGAAGCGCGGCGACTTCGCTGACGAGAACCAGAGCTCGTCGCCGCGCAACTCGATCGTGACGTCGCCGAACCACGGGTCGCGAAAGCGTCCGACATAGTGCTGCAGCGGCTCGCGCACGCTGCCGTTACGAAAATCGACCAACAGCTCGTCAGCCTGCGGTGCCGCAGCCGGTTCGTCATCCTCCGCGAAATAGTCCACCCAGTCGACATCATCTACGCCGAGGTACGGCTTGACGATACCGTGCGCGATGGCCGCGCGGGC
>JARRMH010000226.1:0-11117 GCA_037386205.1 Woeseiaceae bacterium
CGCCGGGCGAACTGCAGGAGATGATCGATACGGTTCAAGATGCCGGCCTCGAGGTCATTCTCGATGTAGCCTACAACCATACCGGCGAAGGCGGCAGCGGCGGGCCCATGTTGTCCTTCCGTGGCATCGACAACCTCGCCGATTACCAGACCGAGCCGGGCGACCCCGGCAGCTATATCAACGACACGGGCTGCGGCAACACGATCAATTCGGATCATCCGCGGGTCCAGCAGATTATCCTCGACAGCCTGCGCTATCTTCATACGTCGCTCGGCTTCGATGGCTTCCGTTTCGACCTGGCCACGGTGCTCGGGCGCCACAACCACGGCTTTTCCGGCACGCATCCGCTGCTCGAGAAGATCAGTACCGACCCGGCGCTGGCGTCAGCCCGGCTGATAGCCGAACCCTGGGACCCCGGTCCGGGCGGTTACCAGCTCGGCGCATTCCCGCCTCGCTGGGCGGAATGGAATGACAAGAGCCGCGATGCCATCCGCACGTTCTGGCGCGGAGACGCGGGATCGACCGGCGAACTCGCGAAACGCGTGCATGGATCTTCGGACATTTTCGAAGGGCGCGGGCGGCCGCCATTCTCCAGTGTCAATTTCGTGACCGCACACGACGGCTTCACGCTCGCCGATCTCGTGACGTACGAACAGCGGCACAACCAGGCCAACGGCGAAGAAAACCGCGACGGACACCAGCACAATTACAGCCGCAACTACGGCGTCGAAGGCGAGACTGACGACGCGGACATTCTGACGATTCGCAGACGCCAGCGCCTCAACATGCTGGCCACGCTGCTGTTCTCCCAGGGCACGCCGATGTTGCTGGCAGGCGATGACTTCGGCAATTCCCAGCACGGCAACAACAACGCGTATGCCCAGGATAACGAGACGGGCTGGCTGGACTGGCGCGGACTGGCAAGCGATCCGGAATTTGCCGACGCGGTGCGCGAACTCATCTGGCTGCGCCGGGAGTCACCGCTGTTGCGCCAACAGGAGTACGTGCACACATCAGCCGAGACCGATGGCCAGTTTGCGTGGTTCAACCGGGCGGGCGAGTCGAAACGCAGCGAGGAGTGGGCCGACAGCCGCGCGTTTACGGTCCTGGTCGAGCGCGGCGAGCAACGCGCCGCGATCGTCATCAACGGTCATGAGTTTGCCGTTGATGTCATACTGCCCGACATCACCAGTAGCTGGCGCGTCGCGTTTTCGACCAGCGCGCTGCCGCACGATAACTGCGCTTCGGGTGTGCTGCCGCTCGATTCATTCTCGATCGCACTGCTGCTCGCGGATCAGTGAGCCGGCTGACTGGCGCACCCCGTCTGCGTCATTCATCCAGCCTGAGCTCGGTCGTGTACTTGATGCGCCGTAACACGAAGGTCGAGCTGGCCGAGCGCACGGCCGGATGCTTGAGAATGCGGCCGTTCAGGAAATCGTTATACGAGTCCATGTCCCTGACGACGACATGCAGTACGTAGTCGCGCTCACCGGACACGGAAAAGCACTCGGTGACCTCGGGCAACAGCGCCACATGGCGTTCGAAGTCGTGACGATTCTCGTCCGTGTGCTCGGTCATCGCGACGAACAGCAGTACCTGGATGTTGAACCCTGCCTTGCGCGGGTCCAGCACGACGACCTGCCGCTCGATCAGACCGGCGTCCTCGAAGTCGCGGATGCGGCGCCAGCACGATGTCCGCGACATGCCGACGAGCTCGGCGAGCTCGCTCTGGTTGCGGGTCGCGTCGCGCTGCAACTCGTTGAGCAGCCGCCGATCCTGTCGCGAGAGCCTCAATGGAACTTCCGCCCAGCGAATTCTATTTTCTGAATCATTTGTTTCACTTTTTTACCATTCTGCTTTCATTATAAGCACCATTTCCTTATTTTTCGCGCATACTGTTGACGTAGTCTGTAACTCTAACGAACAGGGGTTCGGTCATGGCAGATCTTTTCGACAATCCGATGGGACTCGATGGATTCGAATTCGTCGAGTTCGCGGCACCCGATCCGTCCGTCCTCGAGGACGCCTTCCGGTTGCTGGGCTTCTCCGAGGTCGCGCGGCATCGCTCCAAGGACGTCACGCTCTGGCGCCAGGGCGAAATCAACTTCATCATCAACAACGAGCCGCAAAGCCAGGCCTGGTACTTCGCGCGCGAGCACGGTCCGTGCGCCTGCGGTATGGCCTTCCGCGTAAAAGACGCCCACGTGGCGTATCAGCGGGCACTCGAAAAAGGCGCCCAGCCGGTCGAGATCCCAACCGGGCCGATGGAACTCCGGCTGCCGGCGATCCGGGGCATCGGCGGCGCGACCGTGTACCTGATCGACCGGTACGCGGAAGGCTCGTCCATTTACGATATCGATTTCAACTACCTCGATGGCGTCGAGCGCCACCCGAAAGGCTGCGGTTTCAAGGTGATCGACCACCTGACGCACAACGTCTATCGCGGACGCATGGAGTACTGGGCCAGGTACTACGAGCAGCTGTTCAACTTTCGCGAGATTCGCTACTTCGACATCAAGGGCGAGCACACGGGCCTCCTGTCGAAGGCCATGACCGCGCCCGACGGCAAGATCCGCATCCCGCTCAACGAGGAAGCTTCGCAGGGAACCGGCCAGATCGAGGAATACCTGATGCAGTTCAACGGTGAGGGTATTCAGCACATCGCCTTTGCCTGCGACGACCTGTATGCCTGCTGGGATGCGCTGCAGGAAAGCGGCATCGAATTCATGACGGCGCCGCCGGAGACCTACTACGAGATGCTCGAAGAGCGCCTGCCCGGGCACGGCGAGCCCGTCGACGAGTTGCAGTCACGCGGCATTCTGCTCGACGGCACCACCGAGGGCAAAGAGCCGCGCTTGTTGCTGCAGATCTTTTCGGCCAACATGATCGGACCGACGTTCTTCGAATTCATCCAGCGCAAGGAAGACGAGGGGTTTGGCGAGGGTAATTTCAAGGCGCTGTTCGAATCGATCGAGCGCGATCAAATCGCCCGCGGCGTCGTCAAGGCCAGTGCCTGAGGATTGGCTATGAAACTCAAACGCATTCACCACGTCGCTTATCGCTGCAAGGATGCGAAGGAAACCGTCGACTTCTACCAGCGTGTTCTGAACATGGAGTTCACCGTCGCCTTCGCCGAGGACCGCGTCCCGTCGACCAAGGAACCGGATCCCTACATGCACGTCTTCCTCGATTGCGGCATGGGCAATGTCATCGCATTTTTCGAATTGCCGACACAACCGGAGATGGATCGCGACCACAATACGCCCGAGTGGGTGCAGCATATCGCTTTCGAGGTCGAGGACTACGATGCTCTGCTGGCCGCAAAGGAACACGTTGAGGCCGAGGGGCTCGACGTTATCGGCCCGACTAATCACGGCATCTTCCAATCCATTTACTTCTTCGATCCCAACGGTCACCGGCTCGAACTCGTCGCGAACACCGGCACCTCGGAACAAATCGACGAACTCAAGCGCGTGGCGCCGGCCATGCTTGAAGAATGGAGCCAGACGAAGAAGGCGCCGCGCCATGCAGCCTGGCTGCACGAACTCGAATTTACCGGCAACAAGTAAACAAGGGCTTCTATGAAACTTGCATCTCTGAAAAGCGGCCGCGACGGGACGCTTGTCGTCGTATCAGGCGACCTGCAGCGGTTTCTGGTCGCCGCTCCTGCCGGCCCGCACACGCTGCAGGAAGCGCTTGACGACTGGTCCAACACCCAGCCCTTGCTCGACTCGCTTGCGGCCCGCGTCAACGGCGGCGAAGGCGAACCCTTCGACCAGGCCGCTTGTGCATCCCCCCTGCCCCGCGCGTTCCAGTGGGCCGATGGCTCGGCCTACGTCAATCACGTCGAACTCGTCCGCAAGGCTCGCGGCGCCGAGATGCCCGAGAGTTTCTGGACCGATCCGCTGATCTACCAGGGCGGCTCGGATTCGTTCATCGGTCCGCGTGAACCCATCCGGATGGCTGACGAGGCCTGGGGGATCGACTTCGAGGCTGAGATCGTCGTCGTCACCGACGACGTACCGATGGGTGTTTCCGCCGATGCGGCACTCGAGCACATCCGGCTCATCATGCTCGTCAACGACGTCTCGCTGCGGAACCTGATTCCGGGAGAGCTCGCCAAGGGATTCGGCTTCTTCCAGTCGAAGCCGTCGAGCGCGTTCTCGCCCGTCGCCGTGACGCCGGATGAACTCGGCGATGCCTGGCGAGACGGCAAACTGCACCTGCCACTGCTGTCGTTCCTGAACGAGGCGCCGTTCGGCAAACCGGACGCCGGTGTCGACATGACCTTTCATTTCGGGCAGCTCATCGCCCATGCGGCGAAATCCCGGCCGCTTGGCGCGGGCAGCAGCCCATGGCGGTGTCGGCTACTCCTGCATCGCGGAAATTCGCATGATCGAGACCATCGACGGCGGCAAGCCGCAGACCTCGTTCATGCACTTTAACGATCGCGTTCGCATCGAGATGAACGACGCGAACGGCGAGTCGATTTTCGGTACGATTGACCAGGTAGACGAAAAATACGAAATGGAGTAGTCGATATTTGTCGATAAAGCTCTATAGCTACTGGCGGTCATCGGCCGCCTACCGGGTTCGCATCGCGCTCAATCTCAAGGAGCTCGACTACGAGATCGTGCCCGTCTCGCTCGCGCCCGGCGTGTCGGAGCACCGGGGCGAGGCCTACCGCGCAAGGAATCCGCAGATGCTCGTGCCATTCCTCGAAGACGGCAACCTCGGCATCGCGCAGTCGATGGCGATCCTCGAGTATCTCGAGGAGTCGCATCCGGAGATACCGCTGTTGCCCTCCGCCGAACCGCTGCGCAGCACCGTGCGCGCGTTCTGCAACATGATCGCCTGCGATATCCATCCACTGAACAATCTGCGCGTTATGAATTACATCAAAACCGAGTTCGGGGCCGACCCGGCTGCCGGCTGGTATGCGCACTGGGTCCACGAGGGGTTCCGGGCGGCCGAGGCGCTCGCCCACGACGGACCATTTGTCTTCGGTGACAATGTAACGCTGGCCGACGTGTTGCTCGTACCGCAGGTCTACAATGCGCGCCGATTCAAGGTGCCTCTGGACGACTTTCCCAAACTCGTTGCCGCCGTCGGTGTCTGTAACGAACTCCAGGCGTTCCGCGATGCAGCGCCGGAGGCGCAGGTCGATGCGATTCACTAGGCACCTGTGGCTGTGAGGCACGCTTGCGCGACTGCGCTGCTGTTCGTCCTGCCGCTTGCGGGTTGCCAGTCAGTGCCGACGCAAGAGGCCACTAATCCGGGTCGAGCCGTCGCTGCAACGGCGCACCCGGTCGCGACACGGGTCGCACGAGACGTGCTGCAGCAGGGCGGCAACGCAGCCGATGCGGCCGTCGCCGCAGGATTCGCACTCGCCGTTGTGGAGCCGGCGATGAGTCACCTCGGCGGGCGCATACAGATCCTGTATCGATCGCCCGATGGCCGCTACCACGGTTATAACGGCATGACCGAGGTGCCAGCCAGTTTCGTTCCCCCGGAGGAACCGGTGAGCCAGGGCTATGGCACCATCGCCACACCGGGCGTCGTCGCCGGACTCGGCCGGCTGCATGCCGAGCACGGGTCCCTGTCCTGGTCGGTCCTGCTCGACGAACCGGCCGCGATTGCCCGCAATGGATTCGAGCTTCTGCCGGGTGGTGCGGATCGGCACGCAAGTGGCCTCGAAAGCTTCCGCACCAACCCGGGATTCCTCGAGGCCTTCGTCGAAGCCGATGGCACCGCCTACGACGCGGGCGACACGCTGCGGCAGCCCGTGCTCGCACGGACGATCGACCGCCTGGCCGAACACGGCGCATCCGATTTCTACCGGGGCGGTATCGCCGAGCAAATCGCCGCGGACATGGAGGCCAACGGGGGATACGTCTCGGCCAGGGATCTCGCCGCCTACCGTGTGCTCGACGGCCGGTACATCAGCACCCGCTACCGGGGATACGAGATCCACTCACTCGCAGCCCCAGCGGGCGGCGGACTGGTCGTCAGGACGCTCAACATACTCGAGAACTTCGACCTGTCGTCCATGACCGAGCCGCAATGGGCGGCCGTCGTGAACCAGGCGCTCGCGCTCGCGATCAATGCCATGGCCGAAGACCGCGCCGAAAAGAACCTCGAGCACGTTGTCGACAAGGCGTGGGCGGCGCAACAGGCAGCGACTATCCGGGTGCCGGAGCCGACGGCGTCGCTGTTACCATTGTCCAGGCAGGTCGAGGCGTCGGGACCGACTGCCACGGACTGGACCGGTCGTGCGTGGGGCAACGACAGTCACCACACGACGCATTTCACGATCGTGGATTGCGACGGCGGTGTCGTGAGTATTACGCAAACCGTCGGGCCACTGTTCGGCTCGCGCGTGATCACGCCCGGACTCGGTTTTGTCTATGCCGCCACGATGGGCAGCTACCTGTCGTCGGCAGAACAGCTGCCCGGCACACGTCCCCGTACGACCATTGCTCCCACGATCGTAACGAAAGACGGCAACGTCGTGCTGGCGCTCGGCGCAGCCGGTGGTATGCGTATCCTGTCGGCTATCGTGCAGACGATCTCGCGATACGTGGACCAGGGCCACGACCCCCAAACCTCTGTCGCGCTACCGCGGGTTCACCCCGAGCGTATCAGGACCGACGACGGTGACCGCGTCACCCTGGGCGAAAAGATCAACATGGAAATGACGCCGCAGCGCGGCTGGCCCTCTGCGGTCGCCGATGAGCTGGAGGCGTCCGGATTCGAGGTCATCCCGGTCGAAGAACACGCATCGTTCGGCCGCGTCCACCTTGTTGCCCATGCCAACGACACGTGGGCCGGGGTCGCCGATCCCGACTGGGAAGGCGACGTCGGCAGCGTCAGCTGCGAGGCCCGCTGAGCGCCGTCGCAATCGTTGGCAGATACGCGTGCAGGTCATCGATTTCGGACTCGGTGACATACGAAAACCGACTCAATGCGACTATGAATCGGGCCCGACCATCGCTGGCCGGGCCCGGTACCCTCGGAGAGAGAGCAGAGAAGACTCAGTCGTGGGCGAACATCGACTTGTGCGCGTCAGCCCAGGAATCAACCAGCGCATCCGCCTCGCTGACCTGTTCGGCGGTCATCCGCGAAGCGATGAATGCGCGCTTTTCGCCGGCGTCGAAGTCGCCGAGCTTTTCGGCCAGGCTGAACCACTTGTATGCCTGGACCGGGTCGTAAGTGTCGAGGAAATCCATCGCGTAGTAGCGGCCGAGTGCCATCTGGGCTTCCGTATTGCCCTTGTCGGCGGCGAGTCGGTACCACTTGTTGGCGGTCTCGTCGCTCTGCGGCACACCCCAGCCGTTCTGGTGCATGACCGCGAGATTGAACGCGGCATCGGCGTGCCCCTGTTCGGCCGCTATCCCGTAATACTTGAGGGCGAGTTCATCGTTCATGTCCACGCCGAAACCGTTACCGTACAGCAGGCCCATGCCGTAGGCCGCGCCGGCGTCGCCCGCGTCGGCCAGGTCCTGCCACTCGGCCTTGGCACTCGCGTAGTCGAGTGAGTTGTACGCCGCCCAGCCTTTCTCAAAATTGCCGGAGAAAGCAACCGCCGAGAACAGCCCCAGAGAGGCGGCGAGAATGAGCGTGAGTACCCCGCGCATAAGTATGGACTCCCGTTTTCGGGCGCATGCTGCCATGCGCCGGAAATATCATCGCAGCGCGGCCATCAAGACGACATTCGTGCAACTACCTAGATGAACCGTGGAAACAGTGTATTGTTCAATATTTCAATAGGTTAGAGCTGCTCACGGGCGCGTGCAAAGGCGCTCGGAAGCGGCTGCGGACATATGGGATACTGGCCGCAATATGGAAGAGACAACTTCGCGAGTAATTATTGTGGGCGGCGGCAGCGCGGGCTGGCTGTCCGCCGGGATCATCGCCGCGGAGCATCGCATCGACCCGCAGGCAGAGCAACCGTTTGAGCTGGTGCTGATCGAATCGCCGGATGTACCGACCATTGGCGTGGGTGAAGGCACCTGGCCATCCATGCGGGCGACCCTGGAGCGCATAGGCTTATCCGAGACGGATTTTGTCCGGGACGCCGATGCCAGCTTCAAGCAGGGCACGTATTTTCGTAACTGGCAAACGGGTGACAGGGATACCTACAGCCATCCATTCACTGTGCCCACAAGCTACGCCGACATCAATCTCGCACCCCATTGGCTGGCACTGGCCGATGCGCCGCGATTTGCGGATGCAGTTACGCCCCAGACGGCACTGTTTGCCGACTGCCTCGCCCCCAAGCAGATCACGACACCGGAATATGCCTTCGTGGTCAACTACGGTTACCACCTCGATGCCGGGAAGTTTGCCGAGCTGCTTCGTCGGCATTGCACCGGGCAACTCGGTGTCAAGCACATCAAGGCGAACGTGGCAGAGGTCAATGCGGCCGAGAACGGGGACATCCGCTCAGTTACTACCGACCGCGCCGGTGAGATAGCCGGTGATCTGTTCATCGACTGCACCGGATCGCGCAGCCTGCTGCTGGGCGGGCACTTCGGGATCCCGTTTCGTTCACAGCGAACCTATCTGTTCAACGACACCGCCCTGGCAGCGCAGGTGCCCTGCACGGAAGACGATCAGGCGATTCAGTCCTGCACCCTGTCAACGGCCCAGACCGCAGGCTGGATCTGGGATATTGGATTGCCGACGCGTCGTGGCACCGGCCTCGCCTACTCCAGTACGCATATCTCGGAGGACGAAGCCAGCGCTCAGCTACTGGCCTATATAAAGGAGACCGTCGGAGAAAAGGCCGCGGCCGGTATCGTGCCGCGAAAGATCCGGTTTGAGCCCGGCTACCGGAGCGAATTCTGGCACAGGAACTGTGTCGCCGTCGGTATGTCGTCCGGCTTTGTCGAGCCGCTCGAAGCGTCGGCACTGGTCATGATCGAACTGGCCGCGGGTGAAACTGCACTATGTCCTGAGCGCCCGCGAGGACTCACCCTACTGGCAGGACAACCGCGCTACGTCGTCCATACCGGAGAAGCTCGGCGAACAGCTTCAGTTATGGCGGTATCGAAGTCCGTGGCATCAGGATGCGGGCGCAGTCGATGACCTGTTCCCGACCGCGAGCTATCAGTACATTCTGTATGGCATGGGGTTCAGAACAGCACCCCGGCACACTCGCAGCCACCAGCTGGAGAAGCACCAGCGCCAGGCAGCGGAGCTGTTCAAAAAGAATATGGCACGGGCATCGCAGCTTCGACAGGCCCTGCCGGGAAATCGGGAGCTGCTCAACAAGGTCAGAGAGTTTGGATTTCAGAGATTGTAAGCAGCAGGTCAGTAAGTAAGGCGTTCAACAGAGGATCCATATGAGTCAGTACGAAATCCTGAGCAAGGAAAAGCATCGGGGGCTGCGGGTCGAGACGGGCTACAGTGCGGCGCTCGGTGACGCGGTCATGTACGTCATGACCTACCCCATGGAGTTCAGGGATATTCAGAGCTGCTACCCCATCCTGTTCACCAAGGACCCGAACACGGGCGGTTTCTTTGCCGCTGCGGTAATGGGCTTCGAGCCGGATCAGAACCTTTTTCTGCAGGAAGATGGCTGGGATGCAACCTATATCCCTGCCATGGTGCAACGCCAGCCGTTCCTGATTGCCACAGGTGCAGAGGGTGGCAATGAAACGCCGGTGGTATCACTGGACCTCGATCACCCGCGGGTCAGCCAGGACAAGGGTGAACCACTTTTCGACGCCGACGGCGCTCCAACGGAGTTTCTGAATCACAAGATCGCGTTGCTGGACAAGCTGCATCGTGGACTGCAGCACGGCAAAGGGTTCATTGACACCCTGCTGCAGCATGACCTGCTGGAACAGATCACCTTCGACCTTGCATTCAGCGACGGCAGCAAAAAGAGTGTGCAGGGTTTCTATTCCATTGCCGAGGAACGACTGTACCAGCTGCAGGGCGACGTGCTGGAGTCGCTTAACCAGGCCGGCTACCTGCAACCTGTGTTCATGGCCGTCGCGTCATTGTCCCGGTTGCGCGACGTTATCGAAAGACGCAACCGTCTCCGGGTGTAGTGACAGGACCAAACGACGTATGACCGACCGGCATGTACTGAACGAAATCAGTCAGACAATCGCAGAGACAAACGATGTCACAGTGGAGAATCTCAGCGATGAATTGTTGGCGTCCGATCAGCCGCTGGTTATCCGCAGGCTGGTTCGCGACTGGCCCGCCGTCAAACTCGGCCTCGACTCGGCGGACCGGATTATCGACTACCTGCGGGAATTTGACTCGAACAACGCAGTCACCGCCCTCTTCGCACCACCCGAAGCAGGCGGCAGGATCTTCTATAACGAGGACATGACAGCCTTCAACTTCGAATACCGACGCATCGCTTTGCAGGAAGCCGTGAGCCAGGTCCGCTCACATGTCGATCAGCCGTCACCGCCGTCACTGTATATCGGCTCGACCAACGTCGATCACTGGCTGCCGGGATTCCGGGAACAGAACGATCTTCCGATCGAACACCTGGAGCCGCTGGCGAGCATCTGGATCGGCAACCAGAGCCGAGTTGCTGCCCACTATGATTTTCCCTCCAATATTGCCTGCGTGGTCGCGGGGCACCGGCGTGTAATCGTGTTGCCGCCGGAGCAGCTGCAGAATCTGTATGTCGGACCGCTGGACTTTACGCCGGCAGGGCAGCCGATCAGCCTGGTCGACTTTCACGCACCGGATTATGAGCGCTTCCCGAAGTTCCGGGAGGCAGTCAAGGCTGCTCAGCTGTCGGTACTCGAACCCGGGGATGCCCTCATCGTTCCAAGCATGTGGTGGCACCACATGGAGGCGCTGGATGCCTTCAATGTCCTGGTGAATTACTGGTGGCGCAGCTCACCGGCCTGGATGGGGCCGCCTTTGAGCGTCTTGCAGCACGCGATACTGGGTCTTCGGGACCTGCCGGAAGTGCAAAGGAAACAGTGGCGAGACTTGTTTGACTACTATGTGTTCAGTCCTGAGCCGGAAAACTTCGAACACATTCCCGAAGCGGCACGCGGCGTGTTGAATCCTGTTGACGAGCAGACCGCGCGGCAAATTCGTAAAATGCTGCGAGACAAACTGCTGTAGAGCGAACG
>JARRMH010000227.1:0-4734 GCA_037386205.1 Woeseiaceae bacterium
TGATGTGGGCGCGGAGTACGTCATCGTGGGCCACTCTGAGCGGCGCGCGTTGTATGGCGAGAGCAGTGCCCAGGTGGCCGCGAAGTTCGTCGCGGCGCAGGCAGCGGGGCTTATCCCGATCCTGTGTGTCGGCGAAACACTCGAGGAACGTGAGGCCGGTGACACGGAGGCCGTCGTCGACGGCCAGCTCGATGCCGTTCTGGAAACCGCCGGCAGCGGCGCGTTTGCCAAAGCGGTCATTGCCTACGAACCGGTGTGGGCCATCGGCACGGGCAAAACGGCGACGCCTGAGCAGGCGCAGGACGTACATCGGCACATCCGCGCACAGCTGGCCGCGCGTGACGAGGCGGTCGCCGGGCGCGTGCAAATACTGTACGGCGGCAGCATGAAGGGCGAGAATGCGGCGGGTCTGCTGTCCCAGCCGGACATCGACGGCGGCCTGATCGGCGGCGCGTCACTGAAAGCAGATGATTTCCTGGCGATTGCCGCGGCAGCCGCCGGACAGACGAAGAGTTAAACTATGGATACGATTCAGAAAGTCGTACTGATCGCCCACACGCTTATTGCGTTGCTGATTATCGTGCTGGTGTTGCTGCAACGCGGCAAGGGCGCGGACGCCGGTGCCGCGTTTGGCGCGGGTGCGTCGGGTACGGTATTCGGGGCGCGGGGCTCCAGCAGCTTCTTTTCGCGGGCCACAGCCGTTTGCGCGACGCTTTTTTTCGCCAGTAGCCTGACGCTCGCGTACCTGAGCACCCAGGCCACGAGCGCGCCGAGCAGCCTGCTCGAGGATGCGCCGCCCGCCGAGACCGTACCGGCGCCGACAGGAGGCGCGGAAATCAGCGAGGACACGCCGATTTCCGATATGCCCGAGCTGGAGGCAACCGATGACGAGATCGTCGATATACCTGAACTCGAAGAGGAAGAACCTGTCGACGATCAGGAGTAGACTAATACCTGACTGCTCTGGTGGTGGAATTGGTAGACACGCTGTCTTGAGGGGGCAGTGGCGCGAGCCGTGCGAGTTCGAGTCTCGCCCAGAGCACCAAATTCTTGACCGGTCTGTTCAGCTTGGCGCTGCAGGCCGGTTTTCATATACAATCGCGCGTTAACTCAGGCGCGCAATCTCGCGCCAGGCAAACGGGCAAAAATGCTGCAAGAATACCTTCCTATCCTGATATTTCTCGGTATAGCGACGGGCCTCGGGGTGCTTTTGCTCCTGGTTGGTTTTCTGATAGGCCAGGGCCAGAAGGACGCGGAAAAACTGTCGCCCTACGAATGCGGTTTCGAGGCATTCGACGATTCGCGCATGAAGTTCGACGTGCGCTATTACCTCGTGGCAATTCTGTTCATCATCTTCGATCTCGAGATCGCGTTCCTGTTTCCCTGGGCCGTCTCGCTCGATGCGATCGGCAAGTTCGGCCTGCTGGCGATGGCACTGTTCCTCGCGATTCTCGTTGTCGGCTTTATCTATGAATGGAAGAAAGGGGCACTCGAGTGGGACTAGCGGAACCGCAGGAAGCGGAGCGAGCGGGTGATGCCACCGGCGCAGGCGAGAGCCTGCAAAAGAAGGGCTTCGTAGTAACCAGCGTCGACTCGGTCATGAACTGGGCCCGCACGGGCTCGCTCTGGCCGATGACGTTCGGCCTGGCCTGCTGCGCCGTCGAGATGATGCAGGCGGGTGCTGCCCGTTACGACCTCGACCGGTTCGGTATTATCTTCCGTCCCAGCCCGCGGCAATCCGACTGCATGATCGTGGCGGGTACGTTGACCAACAAGATGGCGGCGCCTTTGCGCAAGGTTTACGACCAGATGCCGGAGCCGCGCTGGGTGGTGTCGATGGGCTCGTGCGCCAACGGCGGCGGCTACTACCACTACTCGTATTCGGTCGTGCGTGGTTGTGACCGGATCGTCCCGGTGGATGTCTATGTCCCGGGATGCCCGCCGACGGCCGAGGCGCTCGTCTACGGGCTAATTCAGTTGCAGCGCAAGATTCGGCGTACCAGCACGATAGCCAGATAAGAATTACGAGGATGAGCGAACGATACGAGACATTGGCGGCTCGGTTGGACGAGCGCTTCGGCGAGCAGCTGAAACGCATCGATTCGCGCTGCGGTGAGCTTACGTATGAGCTCGACAAGGGCGATCTGACGGAAGTAGCCACGGCCCTGCGCAATGAAGGGGACTTCGGCTTCGACATGCTCATGGACGTCTGCGGCGTCGATTACCTCAACTACGGTGACGACGAGTGGCTGACGAAGGAGGCGACCGACACCGGGTTCAGTCGCGGTGTCGAGCGCGAGCCCGTCATTCTCGACGAGGCAGATACGTTCGACGAGCGGCGTTTCGCGGTCGTCTATCATCTCCTGTCGCTGCAACACAATTTCCGGCTGCGGCTGCGGGTCTTCACCGGGGTCGACAATCCGCCGATGATCCACTCGGTCGTGGATATCTGGAACAGTGCCAACTGGTTCGAGCGGGAAGCATTCGATCTCTATGGGATCCTCTTCGAGGGTCACCCGGACCTGCGCCGCATCCTGACCGACTATGGCTTCATTGGCCATCCGTTTCGCAAGGACTTCCCGCTCATCGGCAATGTCGAGGTGCACTACGACGACAGCGAGGGCCGTGTCGTTTATCGGCCCGTCAGCATCGAGCCGCGCACGCTGGTGCCGCGCGTGATCCGCGACGACAACCGGTATTCGGCCGATCTCAAGGATGCGCGAGATGGCTGAGATCCAGAGTTACACGATGAACTTTGGTCCGCAGCACCCGGCGGCGCACGGTGTCCTGCGTCTCGTTCTCGAGATCGAGGGCGAAGTGATCCAGAAAGCCGATCCGCACATCGGCCTGCTGCACCGGGCCACGGAGAAGCTGGCCGAGAGCAAGCCGTTCAACCAGAGCATCGGTTACATGGACCGCCTCGACTACGTGTCGATGATGTGCAACGAGCATGCGTACGTCATGGCGATCGAGAAGCTCCTGGGCGTCGAAGTGCCGGAGCGGGCCCAGTACATCCGCGTCATGTTCGACGAGATCACGCGCATCCTGAATCACCTGATGTGGCTCGGCGCGCACGGCCTCGACATCGGCGCGATGACGATGTTCCTGTACTGCTTTCGCGAGCGCGAAGACCTGATGGACTGCTATGAAGCGGTATCGGGAACGCGCATGCACGCGACCTATTACCGTCCCGGCGGCGTCTATCGCGATTTGCCCGATACGATGCCACGCTACCAGGAGTCGAAGTTCCGCAGCAAGAAGGAGCTCGACGCGATGAATGCCGCGCGCGAGGGTTCGCTGCTCGATTTCATCGAGGCCTTTACCGAGCGCTTCCCGGCATGCGTCGACGAGTACGAGACGTTGCTGACCGACAATCGTATCTGGAAGCAGCGGACCGTGAATATCGGGGTCGTGTCGCCCGAGCGCGCTATGCAACTCGGCTTTTCGGGGCCGATGCTGCGCGGGTCGGGCGTCGAATGGGACCTGCGCAAGAAGCAGCCCTACGAGGTTTACGACAAGATGGATTTCGACATACCGGTTGGCCGCAATGGTGACTGCTATGACCGCTACCTCGTGCGAGTCGAGGAATTGCGCCAGTCGAACCGGATCGTCCGCCAGTGCATCGACTGGCTGCGCGAGAACCCCGGTCCGGTGGTGGCGGATGATCATAAGATAACGCCGCCGAAACGCGTCGAGATGAAGGACGACATGGAGTCGCTCATCCATCACTTCAAGCTGTTCACGGAAGGCTATTGCGTGCCGCCAGGCGAAGCGTATGCGGCCGTCGAGCACCCGAAGGGCGAGTTCGGCATCTACATGATATCCGACGGTGCCAACAAGCCGTACCGGGTGAAAATTCGTGCGCCGGGTTTCGTGCACCTGTCGGCCATGTCGGAGATGGTCGAGGGGCACATGCTGGCGGACGTCGTCGCCGTGATCGGAACCCAGGACATCGTATTCGGCGAGGTTGACCGGTGAGCTACGAATTGTCCGCACACGTTCGCGATGGCATCGATGAGTGGAAGCTGCGGTTTCCGCCCGATCAACAACGTTCCGCAGTCATCCGGGCGCTGCACATGGTGCAGCACGAGAACAACGGGTTTATCACCCCCGAGCAGATGGACGCCGTGGCGGATTACCTCGAATTGCCGCCGATCCAGGTTTACGAAGTCGCCTCGTTTTACTCGATGTTCCAGACAAAGCCCTGCGGCCGCAATGAAGTGTCGATCTGCACCAATATCTCGTGCATGTTGCGCGGCGCCGAGGACATCGTGGAGCACGTCGAGAACCGTCTCGGGATCAGGCTCGGCGAGAGCACCGGGGACGGGCGCATCTTCCTGAAGCGCGAGGAGGAGTGCATCGCGGCCTGCTGCGGTGCGCCGGCGATGCAGGTGAACCACAGGTACTACGAAAACCTGACCACGGGCATGGTCGATGACATCCTGGACGGGCTCGACTGATGGCTTACGAAGAAAACCTGGTCTGCTTCAGCACGTTCGGTGCCGAGAAGCCCTGGACGCTTGCAACCTACGAAGAACATGACGGCTACAAGGCGTGGCGACGGATCCTGGGCGGGGAAATGAAACCTGCGGAGGTTATCGAGGAGGTCAAGGCCTCGGGGCTGCGCGGCCGTGGCGGGGCAGGGTTCCCCACCGGGCTGAAGTGGAGCTTCATGCCCAAGGACTACGACGGGCAGAAATACCTCGTCGTCAATTCCGATGAATCGGAACCGGG
>JARRMH010000228.1:0-4731 GCA_037386205.1 Woeseiaceae bacterium
GCATGTAGAACAGGATGATCGGGATCAGGAACAGGCTGAGTACAGCCGCAAGCACCGCACCGCCCGACTTTCCGACGGACCCCAGGACCTTGCCGCTCCAGTCGCCGAATAACTCGCCGTACTTGCTGAGGAATATGCCGAGACCCAGGTCCTGACCGGGCTCGAGGTTAAGCCATCCCAGGATCCTCGGTACCCACACGACTTCAAACTTGCGCACGATCTCCGGCAACGCCTCGAACAGCGCCTGCACCTGCGCACCGATCAGCGGGCCGACCAGAATCACGAGCAGGGCAACGACGACGATGATCAGCACGAATACGGCAATAACCGCGGCGGTTCGGGGCATTCCCAGTTTTTCGAGCCGGTCGGCGATCGGGTCGCTGATGTACGCGAGCAATGCGGCCGCGATGAAGGGCGTCAGCACCGGCGCGAGCAGGTAGAGCAGCCATCCTGCCAGACCGATGGCAATCAACCAGTTCAGTCGCAAGTCCATCTTCATGTCATTCTCCTGCGCTTGCGCGCCGTGACCAGGACAGCACGTAATCGACGCCGCTGATGACGACGGTCACGAGGATCGCGGCACCCAGAATCGTCAACGCTATTTCATCCGGCCAGCCCCATCCGGCGTGGCTCAGGACGAACAACACGAACAGCATCTGCAGTGCGGTATTGAGCTTGCTGATGCGCGACGGTTCGCCCGGCACCGGCCGAATCAGGAAATTATAGGCCATCGCGCCGATGACGATGATCACGTCCCTCGCGATGACTGCGGCAGCGAGCCACACGGGAACGAAGCCGACCCAGGCCAGGGTGACGAACAGGCCCGTCATCAGCAGCTTGTCGGCTGCCGGGTCGAGCAGGCTGCCGAGACGCGACGTCCAGCCGTTGCGCACGGCAAGGAAGCCGTCGACACCATCCGAGAGGCCCGCCACCAGGAACAACGCAAGCGCCCAGATGAACTCGTGGTCGGCGATCAGGACCAGGATCGGCGCAACCAGCAGAATCCGCAGCAGCGAGATCGCGTTGGGTATCCAGCTCAATGACACGGAACCTGCAATCTCAGGGCGCGTAGTAGAACTCAAGCGCGTCCTCGGGTCGACGGGAGCCCGGCAGATCCTGCTCGAGCAGTCCGTTGAAACGCAGAGCGCGCGCCAGGCGTTCCGGCCCGCCACGAACGTCGACGCGATAGCGGACGCGGTCGCCGGCCACTTCCGTGATCGCGAAGCGGTCGATCAGCGCAATTTCTCCGAGTATCTGCTGCACGTTCCCGTAGGCATCGACAGAGTCGATCCCGGCCACTTCGAGCGCCACCGTTGCGAGACGCAAATCCCCGCCGACGGCAAACTCGGCCGCCAGCCGGTCAGCCACCTGGCCGAGCGCGGCTTCGGGCGAGCCCGTCAGTGGCACGCCGTTGTCGCCGAAATGGTAGGTCCAGCGATTGCGCTGGCTGGAACCCGGACGAATGCGGCCGATCAGGATCGAGCTGGCATCGTAACGCCCGGATGCCGCAAGCACGGCTTCGTCGAAGCCGCCCCAGATGTCCGCGAACGTTACCCGTTGCAGATCTTCGGTATCCAGCAGCGGAAAAATCAGCGGCAATCCCCGGTGCTCGGCAATTTCCAGCAATCGTTCACGGAGCATGCGATTGCGGTCGATCGACCGCGCCTCCTGCTCGGTGCGCTCGGGATCGTCGGCCCCGATGATTTCCCGGTCGCCCTGCCCCCAGTCGACGGCCAGCCAGACGAGCGTCAATGGACGGTCGGCACTCCAGACAGACTGACCCGCGTTGCGCAATACACGTTCGATGGCGTCGCCGTCGAATGACACCCAGAGCGAGTCCTCTTCCCCGGGCCGGAACTGCGTGACGTAGGCGCTGGGATTCGGGAACAGGGTCTCCACCATCTCCCGGTCGTTGGCAAGTTCGGGGCCGGACACGCGCAGCAATACCTCGACCAGGGCCGCGCGATAGGCATTCGCGCGCGGGTCGCCGGCCCTGCTGTCCAGCGGCACGTCGGCGGTGTACAGCGTCGGCACCTCGACTGCGCCGAGCGGCAGGCTCAGCATCAGCGCCGCCAACAGCACGGCGTGCCGGCACCGGCCGGCCAATTCGGGTCGATAAGATTTCACAAGGGTGGTTTCCCCGCTTTGTCCTACACTCTATTATATCGCTCTCGCGAAGTATGCCACCCCGAAATGAGTAATAAACCACTCACGTACAAAGACGCCGGTGTCGACATCGATGCCGGCAACGAACTCGTCGAGCGCATCAAGCCGCTGGTCAGGCGGACGCAGCGCCCCGAAGTATTGTCGGGACTCGGCGGTTTCGGCGGCCTGTTCGCGCTGCCCCCGGGTCGCTATCGCGAACCCGTTCTGGTCTCCGGCACCGACGGTGTCGGCACCAAGCTGATGCTGGCCCAGCAACTGGACAAGCACGACACGATCGGCATCGACCTCGTCGCCATGTGTGTCAACGACGTCCTCGTCCAGGGCGCCGAACCGCTCTTTTTCCTCGACTATTTCGCCTGCGGCAAGCTCGACACCGACGTCGCGGGCAGCGTCATCGCCGGCATCGCCGAGGGCTGCCTGCAGGCTGGCGCCGCGCTGATCGGTGGCGAAACCGCGGAGATGCCGGACATGTACGCGCCCGGCGAATACGACCTGGCCGGATTCACAGTCGGTGCCGTGGAACGGGACGCCATGATCGACGGCAGCAGCATCGCCGCAGGCGACGCGGTGATCGGCATCGCTTCCAGCGGGCCGCATTCCAACGGGTATTCGCTGATTCGCAAGGTTCTCGACCGTGCCGGCAACGCGCGCATCGAGGGGCAGCCGGCGAGCGAACGGCTGCTCGCACCGACCCGCATCTACGTCAAACCGATGCTTGCGCTGATGGGCGAAATCAACATCCGGGGGCTCGCGCACATTACCGGCGGCGGCATCACCGAAAATGTCCCGCGCGTGCTGCCGGCCGGGCTGAGCGCAGAAATCGACACGACGACGTGGGACCAGGGTCCCGTATTCGATTTCCTGCAGGAGCACGGTGCCATCGAAACCAATGAAATGCGGCGCACGTTCAACTGCGGCGTCGGCATGGTGGTCATTGTCGCCAACGGTGACTGCGACGATGCAATCCGGTTGCTGGTCGACGCCGGTGAATCGGCCTGGCGAATCGGCAGCATCATTCCCGGCGACAAGGACGTAACGTTTCTCTGATGGCCTGTCGCACGGCGATCCTGATCTCGGGCTCGGGAACCAACCTGCAGGCCTTCATCGACCGCGTAGCCGACGGCCGCCTCGACCTCGAACTCAGCATCGTGCTCAGCAACCGGCCTGACGCTTACGGTCTCGAGCGGGCGAGAAAAGCCGGTATTCCGACCGAGTGCATACAGCACGGTGACTTTCCGCGCCGCGAAATGTTCGACCGGGCGATGGCCGCCGTGCTCGACGCGTACGAACCGGAACTGATCATACTGGCCGGCTTCATGCGTATCCTGAGTCCGTGGTTCGTCGAGCACTACGAGGGCCGCATCCTGAACATTCATCCTGCGCTGCTGCCGAAATACCCCGGCCTCGACACGCATCAACGCGTCCTCGATGCCGGCGACGAGTGGCACGGCAGCACCGTGCACTTCGTGACGGCCGAACTCGACGGCGGCCCGCGCATCCTGCAGGGACGGCTGCGTATCGACCCGGCCGAGTCGGCCGATGAACTGCAACGCCGGGTCCAGGCAATCGAGCACCGGATCTACCCGGAAGCCGCGAGCCTCGTCGGTTCCGGCCGGGCCCGGTACGTCGACGGGCAGACCTTGCTCGACGGTGAACCGGCCCCGGAGCCGCTCGTTCGGACATTCGGGTAGCTGCACACCCTTCCCGCTCCTGCCGGCGCCAGCCGCAAGTTGCCGGGCGGCATGCCGGGTCCCATAATCGATGCATTGGTAAAACTACCGGGAGACGAGCCGGCCAATGCCCGCCGAAGTCACGGAAATCTGGAATTTCGTCCTGTATTCGACAGGCAGCGGTACTTCACTGACCGTCGGCGACCTCGTGGCCGTGCTGCTGGTGCTGGTCGGCGGCTACTTCGCCAGCCGCCTCTTCGTGCATTTTCTCGGCCAACGCCTCGCCTCGACCCGGCTGAGTCCGGACGTTGCCTACACGATCCGCCGGGTCATCTTCCTGTCGTTGCTCGTCCTGGTCGTCCTGACCGCTCTCAACCTGCTCGGGGTACCGCTGACGGCTTTTGCATTTGCGACCGGTGCCATCGCGATCGGCGTCGGCTTCGGCGCGCAGAACATCATCAACAATTTCATCAGCGGGTGGATTCTGATGGCGGAGCGCCCCATCCGGATCGCGGACTTCATCGAGATCGATGGCACAACCGGCACCGTGGAACTGATCGGGACGCGCTCGACACGGATTCGCCGGGTCGACGGGGTGCACCTGCTGGTCCCTAACAGCCGGCTGCTGGAGCAGACTGTCGTGAACTGGACCCTCGTGGACAACCAGATCCGCACGTACGTCCGGGTCGGCGTAGCTTACGGCTCGCCATGCCGCAAGGTCGCGGATCTGATACTGCAGTCGGTGCACGCCCAGGACGAAGTCAAACGCGACCCCGAACCCACCGTCGTCTTCGAGGACTTCGGCGACAATGCGCTGATCTTCGACGTCGTCTTCTGGTGCGATGTCAGCGGCGAAAAGGTGCTGCGAGCCATCCGCAGCGAAATCCGTTTCCGA
>JARRMH010000229.1:0-6198 GCA_037386205.1 Woeseiaceae bacterium
TCGTCAGATCGTGACCACGACGTTGTCGATCAGCCGCGCTCGCCCCAGATGCGCGGCCACTGCGATCAGCGGCCATAGAAAACGGTTCATGCGGTCGCCTCCGTGCCGGCCGCTACGCCTTCGGACTCCTTGCGAACCTTTACGCGGTAACGCCGGTCGCTGATCGCAATCAGGCCGCCAATGGCCATGACCAGCGCGCCGAGCCAGATGAAGCGTATCAACGGCTTGTACTGGATCCTGACGCTCCAGCCGCCATCTCCGAGTTGGTCGCCGAGCGCCACAAACAGGTCCTTGTCGAGACCGGGACGAATTCCGGCTTCCGTCATCCAGCTCTTCTGCACGAGGTACTGCCGCTTCTGCGGCCGCAGCGTCGCAACATATTCACCATCGTCGCGGATCTCGATCTCGGCCTCGATCGCCGAGAAATTGGGCCCCTGGACGTTCTGGAGACCCTTCATCTCGAATTCGTAGCCGGCCACTTCGATCGACTCACCCGGCGACAGCGCGCGATCGGACTCGACGCCGAACGCGGACACGACCGTCACGCCGATAACGAACAGGCCCACCCCGAGGTGCGCAACGCTCATGCCGAGCACCGAGCGCGTAATTCCGGCAGTGCCCTCTTCGCGACGCAGCGATCGCACGATCGGAATCAGGGAGCTGATGACGATCCAGACTGCTGTCGCGCAACCGACGACCAGCAGGAGGCTGACACGCCCGTACACGAACAGCGGGATCACGACGCCGAGCACCAGCGCAGCGATCGCGGGGATCCGCAAGGTCCGTAACCACGTCGACTTGTTCTGCCTGCGCCAGGCAACGTGCATGCCCATACCGACGAGTATGGCCAACGGCAGCGTTGGCACGAGGAAGGCCACGTTGAACCACGGCGGCCCGATCGAGATCTTGCCGCCTGTGGCCATCTCGATGACCAGCGGCGACAGCGTGCCGATGAGCACGAGTGCCGCGGCGACGACCAGCAGCACGTTGTTGAGCAGCAGGAAGGTCTCGCGCGAAAGCAGACTGAAACCGGCGTCGGAGTCAAGCGACGGGGCCCGCCATGCGTACAGGGTGAGCGCCCCGATCACGACGAATGCAAGAAACGCGAGAATGAAAAAACCGCGCGTCGGGTCGGTCGCGAACGCGTGCACGGAAACGATGATCCCGGAGCGCACGAGGAATGTTCCGAGCAGGCTCAGCGAAAATGCCGTGATGGCGAGCAACAGGGTCCAGCTCTTGAAGAGTCCCCGCTTCTCGGTGACGGCAAGGGAATGGATCAGGGCCGTGCCGATCAGCCAGGGCATGAACGACGCATTCTCCACTGCATCCCAGAACCACCAGCCGCCCCAGCCGAGCTCGTAGTACGCCCACCAGCTGCCGAGGGCGATGCCCAGCGTCAGGAATATCCAGGCCACCGTCGTCCACGGGCGGGTCCACTTGGCCCAGGTGCGGTCGAGATCGCCACTCAGCATAGCCGCGATCGCGAATGCGAAGGCTACCGAAACTCCCACGTAGCCGATGTAAAGCAGCGGCGGATGGATGGCAAGGCCGGGGTCCTGCAGCAGCGGATTCTGGTCACCACCGTCGGCCGCGGCCGGCACCAGACGATCGAACGGATTCGACGTCAGCAGCGCAAACAACAGGAATCCCACCGACAAGACGCCAAGGACACCGATCACACGGGCGGCGAAGGTCTCGGGCAGCCCTTTGCTGAACCCTCGTGCGCGCCCCATACGGCCGACACCTTGTACATGGTCGGCAGGGACAGCTGTGAGTGGTTGGCAACGTACAGGACCGAGAAATCGTCGTTCAGGAACGCCCAGGTCAGGCAGCCGAAAGCGACTGCAACGAACAGAAACTGGCCCGCGGCGGCGGTGCGGGCGACGCCCATCATGGGCGCATCGCCGCGGTGCGCGCCCACGAGCGGCAGCACCGCCTGGCAGATCGCCAAGGACAGAGCGAGAATCAGGGCAAACTGGCCAATCTCAGGAATCATTTGACCCACCGCACTCTGCGGCACCCGCGGCAGCGGCTTTCACGATGTCCTGCTGGTGCTTGGACAGGGACGCAGCCACTTCCGGTGCCATGTAGTCTTCGTCGTGCTTGGCGAGAATCTTGTCGGCCTTGAAGACGCCACCGTCCTCGAGACGCCCGTGGGCAACCACGCCCTGGCCCTCACGGAACAGGTCCGGCAGCACGCCCGAGTAGACGACGGGTACGGTGCACGCGGTGTCCGTAACTTCGAAGCTGACGTCGAGCGAGCCTTCCTCGCGCTGCACGCTACCGCCGACGACCAGTCCGCCGATGCGGAAGTTACGTTCCTTCGGATAATTCCCGGCAGCGACGTCGGAGATTTCCACGAAAAACATCATGTTGTCCTGGAACGCCCGCAGCGTCAGTCCAGCAGCAATGGCTATGCCGAGCGCGGCCAGTCCTACGGCCAACATGCGTTGCTGTCTTGGTTTCATTCACGATCCTCTAGCGCCTTGAGACGCACTTCGATATCCCGATAAACCCGTTTGTGCCTGAGGCGCGCACGCCAGTCTGAGAGCACAACAATTACAAATGTCAGCGCCACGCAACTCCATACGTAGGCGCCGTAATCACCCATCGCAAAACCGTCCATTACGTACCCCCACCCGGTGACAGGATCATTTCCCGGACCCAGCGCGTGCGGCGCTCCCGGTAAAGTACCTCGGTACGGATGCGGCGCAGCAGCATCGAACCGAACAGCAGCGTGAACCCGATCAGCATGATGAGCAGCGGGATGCGCATCTCGGCATCCATCGTGCCTTTCTTGAACACCGTCTGGCCCTGGTGCAGTGAACTCCACCATTCCACCGAGAAATGCACAATGACGACGTTGACAATACCGACCAGTGCCAGTACCGCGCTGGCCTTGTCCGCCTTGGCGGTGTCATCTATTGCTCCTCGCAGGGCCATGTAACCGAAATACAGGAACAGCAAAATCAGTTCCGACATCATTCTCGGATCGCCCCATTCCCACCAGGTTCCCCACATCGGCCGACCCCAGATCGACCCGGTGGCCAGCGCCAGGAACGTGAAGGCGGCACCGATCGGTGCCGCAGCCGCCGCGACCGCGTGCGCCAGCTTGATGCGCCAGATCAGTCCGACGGCGCCGGCCGTGGCCATGATCATATAGGCCATCAGCGACAGGTAGGCCGAGGGCACGTGCACGTAAATGATGCGAAACGCATCGCCCTGCTGGTAGTCCATCGGCACGACGAACAGGCCCTGCCAGAGGCCATAGGCGATCAGGACCAGGCCCGGAATGGCCAGCCAGGGCGACAGGATCTCGGCAATACGATAAAAGTGCGGCGGTGACGCCAGCTGATGAAACCATTTCCACATAGGCTGGGGATTCTACTCGTTACTGATTCGAAGTGCGGCCGCCGTTGCATAAGGCGCCAGGCTGACCGATGCAATAGCGTAGGCCCCGAGGGCCCAGATGCCGGTTGTATAGACGTCGTTGTGCGCCGCCAGCGAGACCGCGTTCGCGCCGAGGATCATGATCGGCATGGCCAGCGGCAGAATCAACAGGCTGAGCAGCGCCGTGCCGCGGTGCAAACCGACCGTCAGCGCGGCACCGATCGAGCCCAGCAGGCTCAGGCTGATTGTTCCAAGCGTCAGAGTCAGCATCATCACACCCATTACTGAGACAGGCATGTTGTAGGTAAGTGCCAGAATCGGCGACACGAAAACAAGCGGCAGGCCGGAAGTGAGCCAGTGCGCGAGCGTCTTGCCGAGCACCAGCACTGGCAACGGCTGCGGGCTGACCAGCAGCTGGTCGAGGCTGCCATCCTCGAAATCCGACAGAAACAGCGAATTGAGCGACAGCAGCGTGGCCAGCAGCGCTGCGACCCACAACACGCCGGGACCGCTGAACTGGAGCTGCTCGGCGCTCGGCCCGACCGCCAGCGGGAACAGCGTGCAGACCATCGCGAAGAAGAACAACGGGTTCAGCACGTCGCCGGGTCGCTTCCAGGCGAGCAAGAGGTCGCGCCGGGTCGTGGCCAGCAGACCCGTGAAAATGCCCGGAATTTCCGGCTGTGCGTCAGTCACTGAATCTTCACCCGCGTCGTCGGTGCCTCGATCTCGATATCCTGGTGAGCGGCCATGACACACAACCCGCCGGCGCCGAGGTGCTCCTCCACCAGTTCGAGCACCAGCGCACGGCCCTCCCGGTCGAGGTTGGTGAACGGTTCGTCCATGAACCAGAGCGGCACGTCCGCAAGCAACATGCGCGCAAGTGCCACGCGGCGCTGCTGCCCGGCGGACAGGGAACGCAGGATCAGCTTCTTCAGGCGCGAGATGCCGAGACGCTCGTACACCTCGTCGACGTCACGCGTCGAATGGGCGCGTAACGCGCGCTCGAAGCCGAGATTCTCGACCAGCGTGAGGTCGCCCTTGAGGCCGGTCCGGTGCGCCAGCCACACAAGGCTGCCGTGAAACCCTTGGCGCTGCTTATCGACCGGCACGTCATCCCAGTAAACGGTGCCCTCCTCGAGACTCAGCATGCCGGCGATGGCGCGAATCAGGCTCGTCTTGCCACTCCCGTTGCGTCCCTCGAGCACGAGCAATTCGCCGCTTTCGAGCGCAAAAGACAGCCCCTCGAAGAGACAACGCTCGCCCCGAATGAGCGTGAGGTCGGTGGCGGAAAGTTTGTGAGTCAATGCGTTACGCCCTGTCGCCATTTGCCGACGGTATATTCGGTAAGTCTAAAAACCATTATAAAACAATAAACTATATTCGTTATCTAATGTGAATTAGAATAAACGTGTGTGCCGCGTTGACGCCCAAGGAATCACGCGATATCCAGTTTACAGGTGCCTGAAGCGGGTCTTAGACTGACCTGCCCGGTCGAACACTTCGAACAGGGCGCCGACCGGACCCGGACAATACCAACTTTTGCGCAGCGAGACGATTGCGAATTTATACCTATGGACCTTGGGGCCGCAGGACTGCGAGAACAACCTTTCCCGACGCACGGCGAACCGCTCGCGATTGTCACCTACGAATCGCAGCGACAAGCCCTCGACGTGCTGTGCGAAACACTCGAACATCCCAGGGGCCTGTCGCTGCTTCAGGGACCGGCCCTCTCCGGCAAGTCCGTCCTGATCCGCAGCTACCTGGCATCCATCGATGCCGAGTTTGCGGTTGCGCTGATCGATGGCAAAGGCCTCAACACGACCAACCTGCTGCTGGCGATGCTGCGCAAGTTCGGCTACGACATCGACCTGAGCTCCGCCAACGAACTGCTTGGCCTGTTGCGGGTATTCGCGATGCAGCAGGCAACGACCTGCGGCGCTCCGCTGATCGTGATCGAAAACGCCCATGCGCTGAACCCGAGTGCGCTGCGCGTTCTTTGTGAACTCGCCGAGCTGCGCGTGCGGATGGGCAGTGCCCTCAAAATGGTACTCGTGAGTGACCGCTCGCTGCGACCGATGATCAACGCGCCGGCCATGCAGCCCGTGGCCAGGCGTCTGCTGCATGATTTCCACTTGCGGCCAATGGCTCGGGACGAGGCCCGCGACTACCTGCACGAGAAGCTGACCGCGGCCGGCTCCGACAACCCCGCCTCGATTTTTCCCGAGGCCGTTTGTGACGAACTCTGGAGCGCATCGGGCGGATGGCCAGGCATCATCGACCGCATCGCCCTGCTGGCAATCGCGACGGCCGACTCGCTCCCCGTGACGGCGGAGATGGTCGAGCACCCGAGCCTGCCCAACGGCACCTGGAACGAGACCGTGCTGGCTGCCGTGCCGGACGAAGTAATGAGCCAGGCTTCGCCTCCGCAGCTTGTCGTTTCCAACAGCGGCAACGTTCTCCAGGAACTGACGATGTTCAACCCCCGCCTGCTCATCGGCCGCTCCGAGCACAATGACATCTCGATCAACAACCGGTTCATCAGTCGCCATCACGCCCTGCTGGTGCGCAATGGCGGTGCCACGTTCCTGATGGACCTCAACAGCACGAACGGGACATTCGTGAACTCGAAGCGTGTCTCCAACCATATCCTGCGCCACAGCGATATCATTACCGTCGGGCATCACCGCATCAAGTTCAACGACCCCTCTGCGCGGCCCCGGGGCGAACCGCCGCCCGTGGAATTTGCCGACACGGCGATCATGAAGTCGCTGCAGGACTTGCGCAGCCTGTCGGCGCAGGAGAATACCG
>JARRMH010000230.1:0-4696 GCA_037386205.1 Woeseiaceae bacterium
TTGACCGTGACCTCGTCGTCCAGGCGCGCCACGATGATCTGGCGACTGCGCACCTCGGGCGTGCGATGCACGGCGACGAGATCGCCATCGAGGATACCGGCGTTCTTCATACTCATGCCGTGGACGCGCAACAGGTAATGCGGCTTCGGATTGAAAAGCTGTGGATCCAGCTTGTAATGCGCCTCGATATGCTCCTGTGCCAGGATCGGGCTGCCCGCTGCAACCCGCCCGACGAGCGGCAGGCCCATCTGCTCACGCAACGAATCCTTGAGCTGGATACCGCGCGAGGCCCCCGGCAGCAGGTCGAGCACCCCTTTACGCTGCAGGGCCCGCAAATGCTCCTCGGCCGCGTTTGCCGACTTGAAGCCGAGCTGCCGGGCGATCTCGGCACGTGTGGGCGGCATACCGGTTTCTGCGATAAACTCCTGAATCATTTCCAGAATTTCTTTTTGCCGGGGGGTCAGTTCGCGCATTTGAACACTTCCTGTATAAATCCACAGTACTTGGGATTATATACAGTATCGGCGACAGTGCAATAGTGAGACCGGAGTCTTTGCAAAGCCCCCGCCACTGCCGTCAACCTGTGCCACCGCCTATGGAGAACCCGATGTACCACTACCCGCGACGACTGCTCGTCGGCCTGAGCACACTGCTGCTGGGCGCTTCCACGGCCGCCGCCGACACCACGGCGTCGCTGGACGGCTGGCCCGCCTGGGTCCGGGACGCCATGACCGTTGAAGCAAAGGACCTCGAGTATCGCAGCGTCACCGCTCCGCACGACAGCGTCCACAGCAAACTGCCAGGCAAGCCCGGGGCGCCGAGATCCATCGAGGACGGCTGGTATTTCACCTCGGACATCGGCGCCGAATCCCCGCTCGAGTGCTACCTGTTCACCTCGTCACGGGATCTCGCCACGCTGACCGACGTAATCGCCGAGGCGAACATCGAGGCCGTCGCCGGCAGTACCGACAACGTCGGCGTACGCCAGGTATTCCACACCGACGCCGGTGAAGTCGCGGGCCTGCCCTACCTGGCTCTCGAATGGCTCTACACGATCGAGCGCGACGACCAGGTTCTCATCGGTTTCACCAAGGTCCGCGCCGCGACCAAGGGCGAGAGCGCCTTCGTCTGTACGCACAACTACCTCGGCTACCGCGACACCCTCGCCCGGGCCTTCACCGAATTCGTCGGCAGCACCGCAGTCACCGACGACACGCCCGAACCGTTCTACGAAGAGATTGCCCGCCTCGACCTCAGCGGGCTGGGCACCGGCATCGCTTATGTGTCCTACACCAACGACGACGACGGCAGCATCCGCATGTACACGGCCGAGGCATCGATCATGCCGGTCGATGCGGCAACCGTCGCCACGAGCGATTCGTACACGATCAGCCTCACGTCGCCGGATGGCGAGTTGCTCAATGCCTACCAGATCGGCATGGAAAACGGCGAGATCACCAGCAACATGTCCCTCAATCGCAACGACGAAGGCACCTGGATTTCGGGCGGCACGCTGCAGGGCAAGGAACTCGCCTACGAGATCGACGGCGCATCGCAACCGACCAGCGAATGGCAGCAACTCGCCATGGCACGGAACCTGTTCACCGGCGACGACACGTCGATCAGCGCCCGGGTATGGATGCCGAGCATCGATCCGACACAATTTCTGGACGCAAAGATGACACGCGATGATGCCGACGTTGCGGGCCAGGCGCTCCTGACGCTCGGCCCGCTGAGCTACACCGGTCGCTTCGACGAGGGCGGCAACCTGTTCGACGCCAGCATGGCGATTGGGCCGGTCACCATCGATATCGAGCGCATCTGGTCCCGGGGCTCGGTGATGCGATGAGGCGGGCCGGCCTGATCACCAGGGTCTTCGTCGCCACATTGCTGGCGACCGGCACTGTCGCGGCCGACGCGGACACGCCGTACCTCGCGACAATCGCAATCGAACGTACGCCCGGCGCGCACGGCAAACTGGGATCCCCGGTGCTGTCGACGCTGCACGTCAACGATCCCGGCATGACCGCAGGCTCGCTCTCCCAGCTCGACGGGCTGGACGTCGTCGCCACCGGCACCGACACGGTGCGCATCCGCTTCGACGCCCGACCGACGTTCCGCGACCGGCCCGGCAGAGAGCAGTTGCAGAGCAGCTGGGTCGTCGACTACGACGAACCCGTGATCCAGGAACTCGTGCAGCGACTCGCTGCGCGTTACGGCAAAACGCCGACGCCGGCCGAACTCGAACGCTTCGTCTTCGAACACGTGCACGACAAATCCTACTCGCGCTCGTTCGACCTGGCATCTCGGGTGGCCGCGACCGGCGCAGGCGACTGCACCGAACATGCCGTGCTGCTCGCCGCTGTCGCTCGCGCCACGGGGCACGCGGCACGCGTCGTACTCGGCAACCTGATTCTCGAGCGGAGCGACGGGTTGCTCGCCTTCGGCCATGCCTGGACGGAAATCCACGACGGCGAGGCGTGGCAGATTCGTGACGGCACCTTGCCGGATGACACGAGTGGTTCGTGGCAAGTACGCTACATTCCGCTCGGCCGCCTTACGGATGAGGGACCCTCTTACTTCCTGTCACTGGTGCAGGCAATGAGCGCCATGCCGGTCCGAATCAGCGAAGTGAGCAGTCCGTAGTCCGAATCGGCCGAAATCTGTCGCCGTCTGACGACAAAATGGCGCAAAACCCCGTGTTCACGTTGCAGCAGCGATCTGTTTGGGAAATAATGCCCCTGCAGTTTTTCCCAACAAAGGAACCTTCCAACATGAAAAAGACCGCACTCAAAGCAAGTGCCCTCGCACTCTTCGTTGCTCTGGCCGCTGGCTGCGCAAACAATGACGAGATTAGCGCTACGGCCGATCGTGCCGCTGCAGATGCTGCAGCTGCCGCCTCTGCTGCCGAAGCCGCACGTGCTGCCGCCGACCGCGCCTCGCAGGCTGCTTCTGCAGCTCAGAGGACCGCTGACCAGGCGCTGGCCGCCGCTTCTGAGGCACAGGCTTGCTGCGAAGCGAACCGCGAGAGCATGGAGCGTATGTTCCAGAAGTCGATGTCCAAGTAATCAGGGACAACGACCGAGTAGCTTCAAGACTACAAACGCTTTATTCGAACGCCGCGCTTGCCGCGGCGTTTTTTATGCCCGCACCGACCGTCTCGGGAATACCGCTGGAGCGGTCGACCAGTTCCTCGAGCAGGTCCCAGTCCAGCTGACCCGCCCGCTCGGCGGTTGCTACGATGAACTGTTCCGTCGCGTAAGTCAGCGGATCCTTGTTGCTATCGGCAATGAGCGGCTCCAGTTCGACATCGGCATCGAGTTCGTCGAGATGCGCGAGCGACTCCTCGGCCAGCTCCTGTGACGACTCGAGCAGCGGATGCACTTCGGCCACGAGCTCGTTACCGTCCCAGCCTATCTTGACGGGCACGTTGATGATCCGTACCTGCGTCTGCACCCGGATATGGTCGAACAGGAATTCGATGTCTTCGGGGAACATGCGCACGCAGCCATGGGATACGCGCATACCGACGCCGGCCGGGCGATTGGTGCCGTGAATCAGGTAGCCGGGCAACCCCAGCCGCAGCGCCCGCGTGCCGAGCGGGTTTTCGGGGCCCGGCGGGACGACGCGCGGCAACGGATCCCCATCCGCCTCATGCTCATCGCGCACCGACTGCGGCGGATACCAGGCCGGATCCTTCGCCATCGCTACGATCTTCGTGCTGCCGAGCGGTGTCTCCCAGTCCATCCGCCCGATGCTCATCGGGTACGTGTACACGTAGGCCGGCTTGCCGGGCTCGGGCTCCGGAAAGTAATACATGCGGTATTCGGCCAGATTGAGCACGAGCCCCGCGCGCGGGCCCGGCGGCAACACGAATCGGCTCGGCAGGACGATTTCCGTGCCGGCACCCGGCAGCCATACGTTCACTCCGGGGTTGGCACGCACGAGGTCGTAGTACCCGAGGCCGTGGCGACGGGCGATGTCGACGAGCGTATCTTCGTAGCGCGCGGTAATCGTCGCCACGGTGCCGATTACGTCCTGGCCCGGCGGCGGCAGTTCGTAGACTTCCGCGTGTACGTCTTCTCCGGCCAGCGACACGATGGCCAGCACGATCAACAAACTTCGCATCACTGGCCCTTTTCGTCTGCCTCGATGACCTCGGTCTCGCACTCCGCCGCGGCGAGCCACTCCTGCATGGCCTCGCTCTGCAGCAACCGTTCCGGATAGTAACCGGCCGACTCGGGCAAGTTAATACCATAAGTCCTCAGGCGCAGGACGACCGGGGCAAACATCGCGTCGGCGACGGAGAAGCCGCCGAACAGCCAGCCGCCGTCGTCACCGTAGTGCTGATGGCAGTCCGACCAGATCGCAATCACGCGATCGAGGTCGTTGCCGAGATCGTCCGGGATGGGCACCTTGCGTCCCATCGCCCGGCAGTTCATCGGCATGCATTCGCGCAGCACGCTGAAACCGGAATGCATCTCGGCAGATATCGAACGCGCCGTCGCGCGCGCAACCGGGTCTTCGGGCCAGAGTTTCTTCCCGGGCCAGCGTTCCGCCACGGTTTCGCAAATCGCAAGGGAGTCCCAGACCGTGACGTCGCCGAGTTCCAGCACGGGCACGCGCCCGGCCGGCGAGTGCTTCGCTATTTCGGATTTGGTATCCGGCGTATCAAGAACGATCCGATGCTCGTCGA
>JARRMH010000231.1:0-4997 GCA_037386205.1 Woeseiaceae bacterium
GACGCCCTGCACGTGACCCTCCACACGTATCCGCCGGGCGCTGACCGACCCCACGTTGACCGCGAGTTCAGCCATTTGCAGCGTCCCCGGCGGAGGCCTTCCGGAGGTTCTCGCGCATGCCGGACGACCACCAGATACGGCAGGCGCCCTCGTCGGAGACCATGCAAGGTCCGATCGGCTTGCGCGGCGTGCACGCCTGGCCATAGAGGCGGCACTGGTTGGGATAGATCTTGCCAAGCACGACGCTGGCGCAGTCGCAACCGGGTGGCATTTCGCCGACTCGCTTGCGCGCAGCGTCGGCATAGGATCGGAAGTGACGGCGCGCATCGTGCGCGGCGTAGCCTTCACGCAGTGCAAAACCCGAGCCGGGAATGACGCCGATGCCGCGCCAGTTCGCATCGACGACGTCCATTACGTCGGCGAGTTGCTGGCGGGCCCCGGCGTTGCCACCGGGCCTGACGACCTGGCCGTAGCAGTTGTCGAGGAAATGCCGCCCGTCGCGGAGCTGCCGCGGGACCCATGACGGTGGATACGTGACCGGGGGCGATCAGCGCATCGAACCCGGGCGTGCCCGACTCCAGCAACATCGCCACAGCTGGCCAGGTCAGGCGCCCCGACAACAACACGAACAGGTTGGCCGGCGCACCTTCGGCCAGCATCGCCGCAACCGGAGCCGTCGTCGTCTCGAATCCTGCCGCAAAGAATACGACCGGGCGCGCGGGATTCTCACCGGCCAGCCGCACGGCCTCGGCAGGCGATGCGATGGGCCGGATATCGGCGCCCGCGGCTTTCGCTTCCTCGAGCGAGCGCGGCTCGCGCCGCGGCACGTTAACCGGGACGCGCAGCATGTCGCCGAAAGCGACCAGCGTCACGTCCTCGTGCAAGGCCAGCTGGATGGCCTCGTAGACATCCTCCTCCGGGCAAATGCAAACGGGGCAGCCCGGCCCCGGCACGAGCTCCACGCTCGATGGCAGGAGCGTGCGTAACCCGGCGCTCGAAATCGAGCGCTCATGCCCCCCGCACACGTTCATGATGCGCGTCGGCCGGTCGAGGCCGAGTCCCTGCAGTGCTTCCAGCCAGGCTGCGGCCGACCTTGCCATCAGCCTGCTCCGACGGCTGCTTCCCGCGTCCGCATTTCGCCGAGCCTCGCACGCAGCCAGTCGAGCCAGGCATCCATGCCGTCCCCCTTGCGGGCCGACACCTCGATGAGCGGCGCCGCACTGGCGAGCCGCCGCAGGCAGTCTTCGGCATAGGACGTGTCGAAGTCCTCGAGGACGGGCAGCAGGTCGGACTTGCTGACGAGCACGAGATCGGCAGCCCGGAACATGACCGGGTACTTGGCCGGCTTGTCGTGTCCCTCCGGTGTCGACAGCAGGGTGACGTTGAGGTGCTGGCCGAGATCGAAACTGGCGGGACAAACGAGATTGCCGACGTTCTCTATAAAGACGATGTCGACGTCATCGACGGCCAGTTCGTGCAGCGCCTGATGCACCATGTGGGCATCGAGATGGCAGGCACTGCCCGTGCTGATCTGCACGGCGGGCACGCCTTTTTCCCGGATGCGCTGCGCGTCGTTCTCGGTCTCGAGATCGCCCTCGATCACGGCGAACCGCAGCTCGTCGCCCAGGGCCTCGACCGTCGCTTCCAGCAACGCGGTCTTGCCGGCCCCCGGTGACGACATCAGGTTGATGGCCAGCGCTTTGTGCCGCGCGAAGTGCTCGCGATTGTGCCCGGCCTGGTGGTCGTTGGCATCCAGCAGACCTTGCAGCACTTCGACGGACTCGTGGCCCGACGCGGTCTTTGCCAGGTGCCCGCCCGCGGCAACGAGATGCTCGTTACCGGGTGTCACGTTACATCCGCACGTGTCGCACATGTTCGTCCCCTCGTGTCAGACTTCAGCCAGTACCTCGTCGAATAGCGCCCACGACTCGGCCGCTTCCTCCTCGGATACCTTTTGTATGGCATACCCCACGTGCACGAGAATATGATCCCCGACTGCGATGCTTTCATCCTGCAGCATGAAGAGGCTGACTTCGCGCTCGATTCCTTTCGCTTCACAGGTACACTGGTAGCCGTCAATTGCTGTTATTTTCATCGGGACGGCGAGACACATGGGTATGCTCCGCTCAAGTTAATGACTTCGCGTCAATATACTAAACCAGGGACGTCGGGGGCAGCGCGGCTTGCTGCGTGACGATACGTAGAAATGCTTAGTGAAAAACAGAATTTATACTTTGTAAATCAACGACTTTTTTGCCTGTGTGCGATGCTGCTGCTATGCGGCGGAGCGCTGGCCGCGCCGGCTGCCCTCGAGGCCTGCAGGGTCTGCCACGACGAGGATGGCAGCGGCGTCGGCAAACCCTTCGTGCCCATTATCGCGGGCATTCCCGCCGCGCACATCGAAGAGGCCCTGTACGCGTACAAGGACGGGGCGCGTCAGTGTGTCAAGGTGCCTGTCATGTGCGATACGGCTGCCACACTGAGCGACGAGGACATTGCGGCCCTCGCCGAGCACTATGGCTCGCTGCAACGTTACTCGCATGCCACCACATTCGACGAAAACCTGGCGATGCAGGGTGAAGAAATTCACCTCAAACTGTGCGCGCGCTGCCATCTCGCGCCGGATGATCCCGACGTGGACGACGCGCTCGGCATCCCGCTGCACGGCCAGCGTGCCGATTACCTGCAATACGCTCTGCAGGCCTACCTTACCGGCGTGCGGGAAAACCTGTTGCCCGAGATGGAAGAAAAGATCTCGCAGCTCGACGACGCCGACGTCAGGGCGCTGGTCAATTACTACGTAAGCTACTGATCGCGGGAGATGGCGAACCTGTCCCCAAGTTCGCTGCGCATCGGCCATCGGTACCGTCCGAACCGGCTCGCGCCCGCCTACGATGCCATCGTCATCGGATCCGGGATGGGCGGCCTGACGACGGCTGCCCTGCTCAGCGACCTCGGCCACAGGGTTTGCGTGCTCGAGCAGCACTACACGGCCGGTGGCTTTACCCACTCCTACGAGCGGGCCGGCTACGAGTGGGACGTCGGCGTCCATTACATCGGTGAGGTCGGGGCGCCAACCCGGACCCGCCGGATGTTCGATTACCTGTCCGGCGGCAAGCTCGAATGGGCGCCGATGGACGACGAATACGATCGCTTCTACGTCGGTGACAAGGTCTTCAACGCCGTCGCGGGAAAGTCTGCGTTCCGGGACAACCTGGTCCGCCAGTTCCCGGACGAAGCGCGGGCAATCGACCAGTACATGGCGCTGCTCGCTCGTTCCGGCGAGGCGCTGTCGGCCTTCGGCATGGGCCGGGGCCTGCCCCGGTGGATGGCGCGATCGGTCGCAAGTCCCTGGCTTGCCTGGAAGCGGCGCGGAGCCTTCCGCCGAACCACCTGGGAGGTCCTCAGCGAACTGACGCAAAACAAAGACCTGATCGCCACGCTGTGCGGTCAATGGGGTGACATGGGAATGCCGCCAAAGCGATCGCCGTTCATGGCACACGCCATGATTGCGCGGCATTACCTCTACGGCGGTTACTACCCGGTCGGCGGTGCCTGGCGCATTGCCGAGACGATTATCCCGAAAATCCAGGCCGGTGGCGGTGAAGTCTTTACCTACGCTGAGGTCGCCGAGATCCTCGTTGAGGATGGCAGAGCCAGGGGCGTCCGGATGAAAGACGGGTACCGCATCGACTGCGGGTGCGTGATTTCATCGGCCGGGGTCGATAACACGTTCAATCGCCTGCTGCCTGCCGCGGTTGCCCGGCGGGCCGGTTACGAACAACGTCTCGAGACCGTGCAGCCCAGCCTCGGACATATCGGGATCTACGTCGGGCTGCACGGCACGGCCGCGGAGCTCGGCCTGCCGCGAACCAACTACTGGATCTATCCGTCCAGCGACTACGATGCGGCCGTCGATGCGTTCGTCGCCGACCCCGATGCGCCCTTCCCCGTCGTCTATATCTCGTTTCCGTCTGCCAAGGATCCCGACTACGAGAACCGGCACCCGGGCACGTCGACGATCGAGATCGTCGCCCCGGCACCGTTCGAATGGTTCGAGAAGTGGCGGGATCGAACCTGGGGGAAACGCGGCGACGACTACGAGGCGCTGAAACAGCGGTTCGGTGAGCGCCTGATGGCGGTGCTGTACGACAAGGTGCCGGAGGCCCGTGGCAAGGTTGATTACTTCGAGGTGTCGACGCCCCTGTCGACGAACTGGTTCGGCGGCTATCGACGCGGTGAGCTCTACGGGCTCGCACACACGGCCGAACGCTTCGAGCAGGACTGGCTGCGCCCGAAGACGACGATCCCGGGCCTGTGGCTCACCGGGCAGGACATCCTGACCTGCGGCGTGACCGGGGCGATGATGGCGGGGCTGGTCACCACGACCAGCCTGGTGGGTCCTGTCAGGATGCGCCCCCTGATGCAGCGAATTCTTGCCTGAGCCGGTTACGAGTCCCGTTGCGCGTGGGCGACGAGGACATCACAGGGGATGTGGTCCAGTACGCGTGCCGCCGTGCTGCCGACAATGCGTTGCCTGCGTTTCGAGCGCGCCAGCGCACCCATCACGACAAGGCTTGCACCGTGCCCATGGGCGAACGCCGGCAGTACCTCGTGCGCCGGGCCCGCCAGCAGGTGCAGGGCATCGACCGGAACGCCCATGTCCTCACCGAGTGCTTTGAGTGCCCGGTCGTGTTCCTCGAACATCTTCCGGTCCAGCTCCTTGACCGGCAGTTTCACGGGCTTGAATGCCCAGGTCGCACGCGCACCGATTTCTGCAACGGTCTGGTAGGTGTGCAGAACCACGAGCGTGCCCCCGCAGTCCTCGGCGAGACGTTTCCCCTGCTCGATGATCCTACGGTCGAGGCGCGCCGCCCGGTCGTTTGCGTTCAGCGGATCGACCGCGGCGACGATCACGGGCGAATCCTTCCAGGGTACCGACTTGACGAACCAGAGAGGACAATCGAGGTTGCGGATCAGGTCCCAGTCGGCGTCGG
>JARRMH010000232.1:0-4663 GCA_037386205.1 Woeseiaceae bacterium
TGCTGCGCCGCGAGTTCGCGCAACAGCGCCTCGTGGCGCGCGGACCGGGTATGCCCCGCCACAGTCAGGGAACCACGCCACGCGGTGATCCGGAAAGTAGGTTCGACGCTACCCGCCGTGGTTGGTTGGAAGGACGCGATGCCAGCGACCTGCGTCGGCAGCGTGTACGCGATCCCGGCAATCAGGATCGCGACGGCAAGAAGGGTGCGAGGCGATAGGGCCAAGAGCTCAGGCGTGAGCCGCTTCGTCGATCAGGGCACGAGCCTGGCCGATCCAGTCTTCCCGGTGGATGCGACTGTGAAAGCCCTTCAGCCGCCGCGCGACGCGGTCGATGTCGTATTCGCTCATATCGGCAATTTGCCGGAAGCGGAAGATTCCGAGTTCGTTGAGGGTCTTTTCGATCGCCGGTCCGACGCCCTTGATCATCTGCAGATCGTCCCGGTCCTCGCGCAGCGGCGGATCGACGAAGTCGTCGTCATCATCCGCGTCGAAATCGTCCATCTGCGGCTCCGGAGGTCCGGCAGGGTATTCCCCGGTCTCCTCATCGTCAGCGGTATTCGCGAGCAGGTTTTCCTCCTGGATGGGTGCAGCGGCTTCGTCGTTGCCGGCCTCGTAAGTTTCCCCCCGGCCTTCATCACCGCGGTCCTCGTCGAAATCATCCATGTGCGGCTCCGGGGGTCCGGCAGGGTATTCCCCGGTCTCCTCACCGTCGACGTCATCGGACGGGTCGTTGGACGCGTCCATTCCCTCCGTCAGTTCTTCCGGGTGACCGACGGCCTCGATGCGCGTTTCGTCAACGGCAACCCTGGCCCTCGCGTTCTCGAGTTCGCGGATGCGCGCGTTTGCCTCGGCCAGCTCGACCTCGAGGTGCTGTGCTTCTTCGTTGCGCTCCCGGAACCGATCGATCAAAGGTGGCAGGCGGTCTCGCCAGCTGGCGAGTTCCTTTGCCAGTTTGTCGATGCGCGCGTCCTTCTCTCGCAGTAACTCTTCGGTCTCGCTGCGCGCCTGCACACTCGAGGCCAGCTGATCGCGCTCATTGAGAACCGTCTCCAGGTTGCCGCGAATGTCCTTGATCTCGCGCTGCAGCTGATCTCGTCGCTGAAACGCCTCCTGCACGGCGAGCGACAGCTCCTTCGCGCGATTTTTCGCGTCTGCATGCTGTGCCTGGTACTGGTTCACCTGTTCCATCAGGCTCTTGTTCTGGTCGAGGAGGCGTCCTTGTTCGCGTCGCTGCGCATCGAGCTGGTGTTGCCACTGCTCGCTGACCGCGGACTTTTCCTGTTCGGCGCGCTTACCGCGCAGGACCCAGGCTGCAACAGCTCCGATGACCGCGGCAACGACCAGCAGGACGATAAGAGTGACGGTCAATTCGGGCATGTGCAGGTCCTTTCGTCGGTCCGCTAGGAGGCGAGCCTCAATTCGTCGATCGCGGCGATCACTTCGCGAATCTGCCGGATCGCCCAGTCTATCTCGGTCTTGCTGATCGTCAGCGGAGGCGCCAGCCGTACCACGGTCTCGTGGGTTTCCTTGCTGAGCAGACCCCGTTCCATCAATGCTTCGCAACAGGTCCGGGCACTGGCATGTTCGGGTTCGATCTCCAGCCCTATGAACAGGCCACGGCCGCGAACGTCCCGGATAATGGGGCTGTCGATCTTGCGTAGCTCCTCGAGCAGATAGGTGCCCATCTCGGCACTGTTCCGGGCCAGGTCTTCCTCGACGAGAATGTCGAGCGCCTCGAGGCCGACCGCCGCAGCGAGCGGGTTGCCGCCGAACGTGCTGCCGTGATCGCCGGGCGTGAACACGTCCATGACCTCGCTTCGTGCCAGGAACATCGATACCGGCAGGATACCGCCGCCGAGCGCCTTGCCGAGAATCAGGCCGTCGGGTTCCAGGTTATCGTGCTGGCACGCAAGAAACCTGCCCGTGCGGCCGAGGCCGGTCTGGATTTCATCGGCGATGAAAAGGACGTTGTGTTTGCGGCAGAGTTCGGCAGCGGCGTTCAGGTAACCGTCGGGCGGGATGATGATTCCACCCTCGCCCTGGACGGGCTCGACGATGAATGCCGCCGTGTTCGCAGTGATCGCGCCGGCCAGCGCATCGATGTTGCCGTATTCGACGTTGCTGAAGCCCGGCGGGAACGGGCCGAAGCCATACTGGTACTGCGGTTCGTCCGACATCGTGATCGCGGCGAGTGTGCGGCCATGGAAATTGCCGTTGCAGCTGATGATCTCGGCCTTGTCGGCGGCGACGCCCTTGACCGTGTAAGCCCATTTACGCGCCGCCTTGATGGCCGTTTCCACGGCTTCCGCGCCCGTGTTCATCGGCAG
Source organism: Woeseiaceae bacterium (assembly GCA_037386205.1). Taxonomy (GTDB): domain Bacteria; phylum Pseudomonadota; class Gammaproteobacteria; order Steroidobacterales; family Woeseiaceae; genus UBA1847. Next base: position 2,328 of record JARRMH010000232.1, read on the forward strand.
GCCCCGATCCATCCCGGTCAGCTCGCACGCGCGGGCGACGAACGGCCCCAGACGGTCGGAGTAGAAAGCGCGCGAGCAGACAGTCAACCTCGCGACCTGCTCCTGGACGAGCTTCACGAGCCGCGGATTGGCGTGGCCGTGACTGACCGCCGAGTAGGCGCTCATCATGTCGAGGTACTTCTTGCCCTTCTCGTCCCAGACGAAAACACCCTCGCCGCGAGTCAGCACGACGGGCAGCGGATGATAATTATGTGCACAATACTGTGCTTCGAGTTGCATGCTGTTGCTCATGCCATCACCGCGTAATCGATAAGGTCATAATTTTACAGCGAAAACCGCCATGTCGAAACACCCAGTCACGGAAAAACTCTTTATCGAAGGACCCGTGGGCAGGCTCGAGAGCATGCTCGAGCGTCCGGGCGAGGGTGCTTTGGCAGGCGCGGCGGTCGTTTGTCACCCGCATCCGCAGCACGGCGGCACCATGCACAACAAGGTAGCCCACACGCTCGCGCGCGCGTTCGTGCGCTCCGGCTTCGAGACGCTGCGCTTCAATTTTCGCGGTACCGAAAAGAGTGCGGGCAACTTCGACAACGGTGTTGGCGAGCTCGACGATGCGCTGGCCGCGATCGAATTCATGCGTGCCCGGCACGGCGCTTATCCGCTGTGGCTGGCGGGGTTCTCGTTCGGCGCCGCGATCGCGGTCAAGGCGGCAGTCGCAACCCACGTGGGCGGCCTGGTCAGCGTGGCGCCGGCTATCAGCCGCTTTGCGACGGGGCTCGAATCACAACCCGATTGCCCGTGGCTGGTCGTCCAGGGTGATCAGGACGAACTCGTCGATGTCGAGGAAACCGTCGCCTGGCTCGATTCCCTTGAACCGGGCCCCGAGTTTCTCGTCATACCGGGCGGGGAACACTTCTTCCACGGGATGCTGGCCGAACTGCGCGAGTCGGTCATGCAGTTCATCAGGCAACACCAATAAAAAAGCCGGGCAGGGCCCGGCTTTTCCTGGATCGGTATCGGGGACAGTGACCCTAACTCACGGAGTTAGGGTCACTGTCCCCAAGACATGCATCACACCATGTCCTTGAGGCCCTTCAGGGCCGATACCTTGACGACCTTGGTCGCAGGCTTGGCCTTGAACATCATTTCTTCGCCCGTGAACGGGTTGACGCCCTTGCGAGCCTTGCGGGCCGGCTTCTTAACCACACGCATCTTGAGAAGCCCGGGAACTGTGAACATACCCGGCCCACCGCGACCACCGAGGTTCTTCTTGATCTGACCATTGAGAGAATCGAACACGGCCGCAACGTCCTTGCGGGTCAGTCCGGTGTCCTCGACGATCTTTGCGTAGATTTCGGATTTGGTGGGTGGCTTTTTGGGTTTGGCTGCCATGAAAGTCTAACTCCTGAAAAATGAAGAAACGGGCAAGCGCCCGCCGTGAAAGCGCAGCGAAGATATCACTTTTTATGTCGCGTGGTAACCGCAAAAAGGCCTTTTTTTCAGGGGAATTTTGCGGTATTGACGCGCGACGAAAAACGGGCACCGAGGTGCCCGTCTGCCGACAACCCCGGGACTGAAGTTGAATTCAAGAGTCAGTATAGAACTCGCGTTTGAAACGCACGTCGGAACTCGATGATTCGCCTTCCGGCGTGACGCTGATGTCGAAGACGAGCGTCTCGCGATTCGCGACCGGTGTCTCGCCGATGTAATAGATCGCAATCGATTCGCCCGGCTCGTCGATCTTGCGCATCGTGACGTTCTTGAGCTGCCCGGTCAGGTTGACCGTCTTGACGTTGACCGCTGCCTCGACCGGTTTGCCATCCGACTTCCGAATGATCGAAACGTTGAGCATCGCGCGATTCTTGCTGCGCAGAATGTTATAGGCGCGAGCGATTTCCGGTGACAACTGGTCCGTGGTCTGGGCGCTGAAATGCACGACGTAATCGCCGATGTCGGCCGATGTGTCTTCAGCCGGCTGCGCTTGCGGAATCGACGCGGAATCGCCGGGACCGCCGCAAGCGACGAGCAGCCCGAGCAGCGAAAAAGAGACCAGAGTTCTAACCAAAGTCATGCGACAACCCCTTCTTTTTCCACGACTATAGCCTATTTGCGCCGTTGGTGACGAGAAACTGCTTGTCGCGATTGGTCTGTCCGCGCAAGAGTCGAATTGCAGACGGCGCAACGCCGAAAAACTTCCCGAGCATCCTCGTGACTGCCTTGTTAGCCTTGCCGTCCGTCGGCGCCGATGTCGTCCGAACCTGCAGGGCACCATTGGCCACGCCGGTAATGCTGCTGCGACTCGCGCGCGGGTGAACGCGTACGTTGAGGATCAGGTC
>JARRMH010000233.1:0-13231 GCA_037386205.1 Woeseiaceae bacterium
CCCCTGCCAAGAAGAAGGCGGTGAAGAAAAAGGCGTCCCGCAAGAAGGCTTCGAAGAAGAAGGTTTCAAGGAAAAAGGCCGCCAGGAAGAAGGCGGCCGGGACGAAAGCTTCGAAAACGAAGACTGCGAAGAAAAAGGCTTCAAAAAAGACGGCCTCGAAAAAGAAGGCCGCCCGGAAGAAGCCGAGCAAGAAAAAGCCTGCGTCGAAGAAGAAGTCAGCCAGCGTCAAGCGCCCGGCGGTCAAGAAGAAGGTGCCTGCCGGCAAGCCGGCAGCGCGCACCCTGCCCGCGCGCAAAACCAGGGCGCGGCGCGACCTGCTGTCAGGACCGATCCATGGGATCGACCCTTACAAGCCGAAGCGTGGCGAAGAGTACATGAGCGATGCCCAGCTGGAGCACTTCCGCAAGATCCTGAATGCGTGGAAGCGCGAACTCATGTTCGAGGTTGATCGTACGGTCCACCACATGCAGGACGAGGCGGCGAACTTCCCGGATCCTAACGATCGCGCGACCCAGGAGTCGGAATTCGGCCTCGAGCTCAGGACACGTGATCGCGAGCGCAAGTTGCTGCGCAAGATCGACTCGGCACTGATTCGGATCGACGAAGGCTCATACGGATTCTGCGAGGAAACCGGCGAGGAAATCGGGCTCAAGCGCCTCGAAGCTCGCCCGGTTGCCACGCTGTGCCTGGAGGCGCAGGAGCGCCGCGAGCTCGCCGAACGCCAGTTCCGCGACCGGGACGATCGTTACCGCTAGGCCATACGTGGGGCGGTTTGCGCCGTCACCGACCGGACCGCTGCACTTTGGCTCGCTGGTCGCAGCGGTCGCCAGTTACCTGCAGGCGCGGACGCACGAAGGCCGCTGGCTGGTGCGGGTCGAAGATATCGACCCGCCGCGTGAGCAACCCGGCGCATCTGCCAGGATAATTGAGGCCCTCGAACGCTACGGCTTCGAGTGGGACGGCGACGTGAGCTTTCAGAGTCGCAGCCGGCCCGCACATGACGAGGCTGTTCAGCGGCTGCTCGACCAGGGCATGGCGTACCCTTGCGGCTGCTCGCGCAAAGACCTTGCAGACGCGCCACGCGGCCCCCTCGGCACGATCTATCCGGGGAACTGCCGCGCCGGGTGCGAGGCGACGGAAGCGGCGATCCGCATCAGGACGACCGATGCGCCGATCGCCTTTGATGATGCCCTGCAGGGTACTCTGCGGCAGCGGCTCGAGAGCGAGTCGGGGGATTTCGTCATTCGGCGACGCGACGGTCTCATCGCCTACCAGCTGGCTGTCGTGATCGATGATGCCCTGCAGGGTGTCACCGAGATCGTCCGCGGCATTGATCTCATCGACTCGACGGTCCGCCAGATCTGGCTGCAACGCCTGTTGGCCTGCCCGACGCCGGCGTACGTGCATATTCCGGTGGTCATTCACCCGGACGGCGACAAGCTAAGCAAGCTGACGGGGGCGCCCGCCATTCCCGTCGACGAGCCGCGGCCGACGCTGGTGGCGGCACTCGCGGCATTGCAGCAGGGGCCTCCGAGCGACCTCGCAGCCGCGTCCTTGCCCGACATCTGGCGCTGGGCAGCAGATCATTGGAAACTCGATACATTGCGGGGACTTAAGGGCGTGCGCACCGATCGTATTGCGGGAAATAGCTTGACAGTGACCCCATATTTGAAATAGCTTGAGGGTGCAACGGGGATACGCTCCCCCGCCCCCTGTTGCCATGCCTGAAGGGGTTAACAACTCCATGGCAGGCCCCCTGCGCAAGCGGGGGGCCATTTTTTTGGAGGACCAGATTACGCAGCGATGAGTGATGTCGAGCCCGCCGGGCGGATCGTCCCCAGCCCCTTTCGCCCCGCGCGCTGGTTGCGCAACCGGCACTTGCAAACCATATTCCCTTCCTTGCCAGGATCGTATCGGCCTCGCCCGCGTCTGCGCCGTGAAATTCTCGCACTCCCCGACGGGGACGAAACGGCCGTGGCGACTATCGTAATCGCTTGCCGCGCCGTTATCATGCAGGCGAAACCAACGACTTACGTTACTTTCTTGATACGCTTCATAAGCAGCCGGCGGATGCCGAAAACGCTGGCCCGCTACTCGCCGTTGGATTCTCGCTGGGTGGCAATGTCCTGCTCAAGTATCTCGGGGAGTCAGGTGACAACACGCCATTGCGGGCCGCGGCCGCCGTCTGCGTGCCGTTCAACCTTCACCGCTGTGCCGAGGCACTTAATGACGGTTTTTCAAAGGTTTACCAACGATACCTGTTAAGAAGGATGAAACGTGCGGTGATCCGCAAGTTCAATCCCCATACCGCGGCCTTCAACTGGGACCGGGCGATGGCGGCCCGCTCTTTTGGGGAATTTGATGATGCCGTCACGGCGCCGCTGCACGGGTTCCGCGGGATGCAGGACTACTACGACAAATGCAGTTCCGTCAAATTCCTTGCTGACATACAGCGACCGACACTGGTCATCAATGCAATAGACGACCCGTTCATGTCGCCGGAGATCATTCCGGACGAGGATCAGCTGTCCGACCAGGTAACGCTGGAGATCGCCTTATCCGGCGGCCACGTGGGATTCATCAACGGCGGCACGCCCTGGAACGCCTCTTTTTACCTGCCAGACCGGATCCTGAGCTTCCTGCAGCCCAATGCAGCCATGCCGGGGCTTTAAAAGCGCAAGAATCGGGGACAGTGACCCTAACTGGACACTGTCCCCGTATCAGGTAATCAGGCGGCGTCGCCGACTTCCTTCATGGAGAGCCGGACGCGGCCCTGGCGATCGACTTCGAGCACCTTGACCTTGACGATATCACCCTCGGCCAGCTTATCGCTGACCTTTTCGACACGCTCGTTGGAGATCTGCGAGATGTGCACGAGTCCGTCCTTGCCCGGCAGGATCGTGACGAAAGCGCCGAAATCCATGAGCCGCGCAACCTTGCCCTCGTAGATCCGCCCGACTTCGACGTCGGCCGTGATCAACTCGATGCGGCGACGAGCTTCCTTGCCGGAGGCACCGTCGACCGATGCGATGCGCACGGTGCCGTCGAGCACCTGGAGTCCCTCGCGCTCCTCGACCGCGGGTCGCCGACGACGCCACGGTCGGGCGACGGCGGCGCTGATCTGATCGTCATGATCGTCGGCGCCCACTCGCTCATCTCTTCGCGCGGCTTGCTGATGACCTTGTTCATCTCACCGAGAATGTGGAGCCGTGCGTCCTGCGCCTGGGCGAGGGCCTTGCTCATGATTTCGCGCGTAATGCCCTGGATCTTGATGTCCATCTGCAGCGCCGTGATGCCTTCGTCCGTACCGGCAACCTTGAAGTCCATGTCGCCGAGGTGATCCTCGTCGCCCAGGATATCGGTCAGAACGGCAAATTCGTCACCTTCCTTGACGAGCCCCATGGCCACGCCGGCAACCGGTGCCTCGATAGGGACACCGGCATCCATCAGCGAGAGGCTGGTGCCGCATACCGATGCCATCGAACTGGAGCCGTTCGACTCGGTGATTTCCGAGACAACACGGATGACGTAGCCGAACTCATCGAGATCCGGCATGACCGCCTGGATGCCGCGCTTTGCGAGCTTGCCGTGGCCGATCTCGCGGCGCTTCGGCGAGCCGACGAAGCCGGTTTCGCCCACACAATACGGTGGGAAGTTGTAGTGCAGCATGAACTGCTGTTTGAACTCGCCTTCGATGGCATCGATGATCTGTGCGTCACGCCCGGTGCCGAGCGTCGTGGCAACGATTGCCTGGGTCTCGCCACGCGTGAACACGGCCGAACCGTGGGCGCGCGGCAGCGTACCGACTTCGACATCGATCGGCCGGACCGTCTTGTGATCGCGGCCGTCGATTCGAGGCTCACCCTTGATGACACGATTGCGGACGATATTCTTCTCGAGTTTCGATGCGGCTCCCTTGACCTCGTCTTCGCTCCAGCGGGCATCGTCGCCAGCCGCAAGCGCGTCGACAGCGGCGTCCTTGGCCGCGCCTACGGCCGCCTGACGTTCCTGCTTGTCCGTGATCCGGTACGCATCGGCCAGCGCGCTCTCGGCGATCTCGGCGACGGCAGCGGCCAGTTCCTCGTCCGGCTGCGGTGCTTCCCACTCCCAAGCGGGCTTGCCGACTTCAGCGGCGAGTTCGTTGATCGTGTCGATAGCGACCTGCATCTGCTCATGACCGAACATGACGGCGCCGAGCATCACGTCCTCGGCGAGGCGATTCGCTTCCGACTCGACCATCAGAACGGCATCCTTAGTGCCCGCAACGATGAGCTCGAGCTTGGACTTCTCGAGCGCGCCGATACCGGGGTTCAACACGTACTCGCCGTCGATATAGCCTACCTTCGCGGCGCCGATCGGGCCCGCGAACGGCATCCCCGAGATCGCCAGGGCAGCGGACGCGCCGATCATCGCCGGAATATCCGGGTCAACGTCCGGGTTCAACGACATGACCGTCGCGATAACCTGGACTTCGTTAGTAAACCCTTTCGGAAAGAGCGGACGAACCGGTCGATCGATCAGGCGGCAGGTCAGGACCTCTTTTTCGCTCGGGCGACCCTCGCGCTTGAAGAAACCGCCCGGGATCTTGCCGGCGGCATAGGTCTTTTCCTGGTAATTGACCGTGAGCGGGAAGAAATCGCGCCCCGGATCGGCCGTCTTGCGACCCACTGCCGTGACGAGCACCGTCGTCTCGGCCATGTCGACGATAACGGCACCGTCAGCCTGTCGGGCAATCGCGCCCGTATCGATCGTGACCAGGTGTTCCCCGTACTGGAAACTCTTTCTCGTAGATTTCACGTTAATTTCTCTTCTTTAATACTGACAGGCAAAAGAAATCCGACGGCGTGCCCGGAGGTCGGGACGTCACATCGGTTTCTTACATTGCCGGATTAGTCCGCTGGATCAGCGGCGCAGACCGAGCTTCTGAATGAGCTCGCGGTAGCGGTCCTGGTCTTTGGACTTCAGGTAATCAAGCAGCTTGCGACGCTTGTTGACCATCTTCAGAAGACCCTGACGGCTGTGGTGATCCTTCTTGTGCGATGCGAAGTGCTCCGTGAGCTCCGCGATGCGCTTCGACAGCAGAGCAACCTGAACTTCGGGCGAACCCGTATCGGCATCGCCGCGCGAGTGCTCGGCAATGATCTCTGCTTTAGCTTCACTGGAAAGTGACATGTCTCAATAACTCCAAAAGTTCTATATCTTTAGCCCTTTTTTAGAGCGCGGTATTCTAGCCTCCTCACTGGTTTTGAATACTCTTCGTGGTGCCAGTGCGCCTCCCTGGGAACACTCGCCCACGCCCAAAAACTGCCCGTCGGCCGCGTACACACGCTGCAGCCCGACGGCCTCCGCGCGCGGCGACGCGACGGCCTGCCCGCGGCGGAATCCGGCACTTTCCTCGGCGCCGATTTCGACCGCCGGAAAAGCCAGCAACGCACGATCCGGCGGCAACAGGCTGCGGCACAACTCCGCGCGGCTCTCTTCGGCCTGCGCCTCCACTGCACGCAGATCGACCATGTCTGCGGCACGAAAATCGCCGACCGCTTCCCGGTGCAGCCGCGCCGTGTGCGCAACCGTGCCGGCAGCGCGGGCGATATCTTCGACCAGCACGCGCACGTAAGTGCCCTTGGAGCAGGTCACCCGAAATACGAGCCGGGAGCCGGCCGCTTCGAGCAGCGTAATCTCCTCGACGCGAATCGGCCGCGGCTCGCGTTCCACGGTCTCGCCCTGGCGCGCCAGTTCGTAGAGCCGCTTGCCCTCCTTTTTCAGCGCCGAATACATCGGCGGCACCTGCAGTGACTCGCCTTTGAAGCCCTGCAAAATCGCATCCCATTGCTCGAATGAAAGCGCGGGCACTTCCGCTGTAGCGATCGTCTCGCCGCCGTCGGCATCACCCGTGCTCGTCGCCGTGCCGAGCCGCGCCGTCGCGCGGTAGGTCTTGTCGGCATCCAGCAGGAACGCGCAGACCTTGGTCGCCTCGCCGAAGCACAGTGGCAGCATACCCGTGGCAGCGGGGTCGAGGCTGCCCGTATGGCCTGCCTTTTGTGCATTCAGCAGGCGCCGTACCGTCTGCAATGCCCGGTTTGACGTCATGCCGGACGGCTTGTTCAGCAACAGCAGCCCGTCAATCTCGTCGTACCGGCGTCTTCCACCGCGTGCCATCGGCCCTAGCGCGGCGCGTCCGACTTCAACGCATCGTCGATCAGATCGCTGATGCGCTGTCCTTCGGCAGCACTGTCATCGTGTTCGAAGCGCAGCTCCGGCACGTGGCGGATCTTGATCGCCCTGGCCAGCTTAGCGCGCAGAAAGCCCGCGGCTTTCTCGAGGCCGGCCTGTACCGGTGCGGGATCGCCGTTCGGGTCGAGCAGGCTGAAATAGACACGCGCCACACTCAGGTCGCGCGACAGGTCCACCGCCGTGAGGGACACGCCTTCGAGGCGCGGGTCCTTGGTTTCGAACCGCAGCAACTCGTTTAACGACCGTAACACCTGGTTGCCAAGGCGCTGATGTCTCGAAAACTCGCGCGGCATGATCGTCAGTCAAGCGTCCGGGCTACTTCGACGCGCTCGTAACACTCGATCTGGTCGCCGACCTGCACGTCGTTGTAGTTCTTCACGCCGATACCGCACTCGGTACCCGACTTGACCTCGTTGACGTCGTCCTTGAAGCGGCGCAGCGATTCGAGCTCGCCCTCGAAAATCACCACGTTGTCGCGCAACACGCGGATCGGGTTCGCACGTTTGACGTAGCCCTCGCTCACGATACAGCCCGCGATATCGCCGAGCTTCGGGGAGCGGAACACGTCCTTCACCTCCGCGAGACCGACGATCTGCTCGCGGATCTCGGGTGCCAGCAGTCCGCTGATCGCCTGCTTCACATCGTCGATCGCCTCGTAGATGATGCTGTAGTAGCGGACGTCGACGCCCGATTCCTTGATCGCCGTACGCGCTGTAGCGTCGGCACGTACGTTGAAGCCGATGACAAAAGCGTCGGATGCCGCAGCCAGGTTGATGTCAGTCTCGGTAATACCCCCCACGCCCGAGGACAGCACATTGACCTTGACTTCGTCGTTCGACAGGTTGCTCAGCGCATCGCGCAGGGCCTCGGCGCTGCCGTGCACGTCCGACTTGATAATAATCGGCACGGTCGACAGCTCGCCTTCCCTCATCTGCGAGAACATGTCGTCGAGCTTCGATGCCTGCTGCTGGGCAAGCTTGGTCTCGCGTGCCTTGGCCTGCCGGAACTCGGCCACTTCGCGTGCCTTGCGCTCGTTCTTGACCACCAGGAAGTCGTCGCCGGCATTCGGCGTTTTCGACAGACCAAGCACGACGGCCGGCTGTGAAGGTCCGGCCTTCTTGATTGACTTGCCGGTCTCGTTGAACATGTTGCGAATACGCCCGTATTCCTCGCCGGCGATGACCATGTCACCCTGCTTCAGCACGCCCGACTGGACCAGCAGCGTCGCCACCGCGCCGCGCCCCTTCTCGAGACTCGACTCGATAACGATACCCTCGGCCGGCCCTTCGGCCACCGCCGTCAAATCCATGACTTCTGCCTGCAGCAGAATGGAATCGAGCAGGTCGTCGACCCCCTCACCCGTGTGAGCGGAAACGTTGACGAATTGCTGTTCGCCACCCCATTCCTCGGGGATGACTTCGTGTTGCGACAACTCGTTCTTGACGCGCTCGGGGTCCGCGTTCTCACGATCGATCTTGTTGATGGCGATTACGAGCGGCACCCCGGCGGCTTTCGCATGCTGGATCGCCTCGATGGTCTGCGGCATTACGCCGTCATCAGCGGCGACCACGAGCACGACGATGTCGGTCGCCTGGGCACCGCGCGACCGCATGGCCGTGAACGCGGCATGACCGGGCGTATCGAGGAACGTCACGTTGCCTTTGTCCGTTTTGACCGAGTACGCGCCGATGTGCTGGGTGATGCCCCCGGCTTCACCGGCAGCGACCTTGGTATGACGGATGTAGTCGAGCAGTGACGTCTTGCCGTGATCGACGTGACCCATGATCGTGACGACCGGGGCACGCGATGTCTGCTCGCCGCCTGACTGCTTCTCGTCGGCCAGCAGTTTCTCGTCCATCTCGGCCGAGTCGACCGGCTTGGCGACATGCCCGAGTTCCTCGACGACGAGCGTCGCGGTGTCCTGGTCGATGACCTGGTTGATGGTCACCATGGCGCCCATGCTGAACAGCACCTTGACGACCTCGTTGCCCTTGATCGCCATGAGCTTCGCAAGGTCCGCAACCGAAATACTTTCGGGAATCTCGATCTCCCGCACCACGGGCGCCGTTGGACGCTCGAACCCGTGCTGGTCGCCGCCAACGGATACCGGGCGACGGCGCATCGGCGTCTTGCGCTTGCGGCGACCGCTCTTGTCGCCGGCAACGTGCAATTCCTTGCGCCCATAGCGGGTCTCGGATGCGGCCTTCTTGGTCTTGGGCTTGTCCTTGCTGCGGCGTGCGCGCGCATCCGCTTCGGCCTTTTCGAGGCGCTGCTTCTCGGCAGCCGCGTCGGCGGCTGCCTGCTCGGCGGCCTTCTTGGCCTCTTCCTCGGCCTTCTTGCGCTCTTCCTGCTCGCGTTCGCGGGCTTCCTGTTCCGCCTTTTCGGCCGCTTCCTTCTGCGCCTTTTCACGGGCGCGTTCCTCGGCTTCCTTGCGTTCCTCGGCCGCCTTGCGTTCTTCGTCCTCGCGGCGCTTGGCATCGAGCGCTTCCTGCTCTTCCTGGGCTTCCTTCTCGAGCACGTCACGCTTTATATAGGTGCGCTTGCGGCGCACCTCGACGTTGACCGTCCGGGCGCGGCCCTGCGAACCGGACAGCCGCAGTTCAGACTGCGATTTGCGCTTCAGCGTGATGCGCCGCGGCGCAGCGGCCCCTTCGCTGGTCTCTTCCTGGCCGTGGCTGCGCCGCAGAAACGTCAGGAGTTCGAGCTTGGCGTCTTCGCTGATCGTATCCTCGGCGCCCTCGACCTCGATACCCGCTTCGTCGAGCTGCGTCAGCAGCTTGTCGACCGGCACCTTCAGTACTTCGGCAAATTGTGCAACTGTCACGTCAGCCATACATTAACTCCGCTTCGCTGGCGATTACGCCTGCTGCTGCTCTTCCTCGAACCAGTGCGCGCGCGCTTTCATAATCAGCGCGGCGGCGTTCTCTTCTTCCATCTCGGCGATTTCGAGAAGGTCGTCCGTGGCAAGTTCCGCCAGGTCCTCCCGCGTGACGACCCCGTTGCTTGCCAGAGTGTACGCGAGCCCCTTCTCCATACCTTCGAGGGCCAGGAGATCCTCCGCCGGCTCGGCCTCGTCGATCTTCTCTTCCTGCACGATCGCCTGCGTCAGCAGGACGTCTCGCGCACGGCTGCGCAGCTCGTCGACGATGTCCTCGTCGAACTCCTCGATCGCAACGAGTTCCGCTGCCGGCACGTAGGCGACTTCCTCGATGGTCGAAAATCCTTCCTGTACCAGGATAAGGCCGATCTCTTCGTCGACGTCGAGCTGCTTCGAGAACAGCTCGATCAACTCGCGCATCTCGGCTTCGCTCTTTTCCTCTGCATCCGCCGCCGTCATGACGTTGAGCTCCCAACCGGTGAGTTCGCTGGCCAGCCTGATATTCTGGCCGCCACGACCGATCGCCTGGGAAAGCTTGTCTTCTTCTACGGCGATATCCATCGCGTGCTTGTCCTCGTCCATGACGATCGACACGACCTCCGCCGGGGACATGGCATTGACCACGAATTGCGCCGGATTGTCGTCCCAGAGAATGATGTCGACGCGCTCGCCGGCAAGCACGCGAGGGATATCGCCGTAGAAGAAGACAAGCCATCGATGCGGGCATCGTTACTTCTGACGGCAATCTTGGCGCGCAGTCCGGGATCGCGGGCCGCGCCCAGGATGTCGATCAGGCCCTGACCGACTTCGGGAACCTCGATCTTGAACAGTTCGATCAGGAACTTGGGCGAGGTTCGCGTCATGAACAGCTGCGGGCCGCGCGGCTCGGAGCGCACCTCGGTCAGGAGCGCCTTGACGCGGTCCTGTGGGCGCACCGGCTCGCGCGGGACCATCTGGTCGCGGGGTACGAAACCTTCGGCATTCCCGCCGAGATCAATGTAGACGCCGTTGCGATCGACGCGCTTGACGAGCCCGGACAGCATCTCGCCCTCGCGATCCTGGTACTCCTCGACGACCTGCTCACGCTCAGCCTCGCGGATCTTTTGCACGATGACCTGCTTGGCTGTCTGTGCCGCAATACGACCAAAGCCGATCGACTCCATCGGCACCTCGACGTAGCCGCCCGGTTGCGCCTCCGGGTCTATGTCGACGGCATCGATCATGCGCAATTCGCGATCCGGAACCTCGAGTTCGGTCGATTCGTCCTCGAAGACCAGCCAGCGACGCCAGGTATCGTAGTCCCCGGTTTCCCGGTCGATTGCGACCCGTACGTCGATGTCCTCCCCGTGCTTGCGCCGGGTAGCAGAAGCGAGCGCCGCCTCGATTGCCTCGAAAACGATCTCTTTCTCGACGCCTTTCTCGTTCGAGACGGCGTCGACGACCATCAGGATCTCTTTGCTCATTTCCTCAAAACTCCAATAATCCCGCGGGGTTACTCCACTACGGGTACCAGCCGGGCGGTATCGATCGTCTTCAGCGGCAGGCTGTGCGACTCTCCATCCACCTCGACCACGATGTTCTCGTCATCCGACGACACCAGGGTGCCGCGGAAACGTCTGCGTCCCTCGATCGGGAAGCGCGTCTGCACTTTCACGGTTTCTCCCATAAACCGTTGAAAATGCTCAACCTTTGTCAACTTTCGATCCAGCCCGGGGCTCGATATCTCGAGATTGTAGTTACCCGGTAACGGGTCCTCGACGTCGAGCAGTGCGCTGACCGCACGACTCACGTTCTCGCAGTCCTCGAGGTCAACACCTTCCGGCTGGTCGATGTAAAGACGCAACAGCCCGTTGCCGCCCAGCCGAACTTCGACGTCGACCAGCTCGTACCCGAGGCGCTCGACCACGGGTTCCAGCAGCTTGGCGATTTCGTCCTTTGTCATCTATAACCAATTGTTCCAAAAACAAAAAAAGGGCCTACGGCCCATTTCTTCCCAGCGCACTGACGTTGCCCGCAGGCAACAAAAAACCCCTGAGCGGGGCCTCTGGTCCACCGGGAACCCGGTAGTGATGAGCCCGACTACCGGCCCCACCGCTGCGCTGGCGCAGGAGTATACGGTAATCGGAGCAACATGCGCAATGGCCCAACTGCCCGCCACGCTTCAGTTTTGCATCGTTTCCCTGCGTACCCGGTAATAGTCCCGCAACACGTACCAGGCCTGCTTGCGTTCGCCCTTCTCCGAGAGCAGTCCCTTGCGGTTCCAGAAGTCCTGGATTCCCGGCAACGGCCGCCTCGGCGAGCGGAAATCCATCAGGATCCAGGGCGACATGCCCCGCAGGGATTCGAAGTTGTCGAGCATCAACAGGTTGTTGCGATAGACCGCCGCCTGGTATTCCTCGGTCCAGCGGTGCGACGGGTCGCCCTGCAGACCGTGCAGGGCCCCGGCACCGAATTCACTCATGATGACGGGCTTATCGAAGGCCGACTCCCAGCGCAGCGCGGCGCAATCGGCGGGTTTGCCGCCGTACCAGCCGCAGTAGCTATTGACCCCGATCACATCGATGACACTGGCGAGCGGGTCCTCGATGCGGATCCGGTCAGCGCCGTGCGACTGCGTGTCCATCGCCGCCGTGATCAGGCGGCTGCCGTCGAGTCTGCGCGCGTGAGCCGCGAGCTTGCTGATGAATGCGGTTCTGGGCGCGCCGACGGGAGTCTCGTTCGCCATTGACCAGAGCACCACCGAGGCGCGGTTCGCATCGCGCGTAATCATCTCATCAAGCTGCTGCCTGGCCTTGGCGAATACGACTTCCGACTCGAAATCGATCGTCCAGTAGACGGGAATCTCGGCCCATACCATCAGCCCGAGCTCGTCGGCAACGCGCAACATGTGCTCGTTGTGGGGATAGTGAGCCAGGCGGACAAAGTTACAGCCGAGGTCGCGGGCCCAGCCGAGCAAGGTCCGAGCATCCTCTTCGCTGTAAGCCCGGCCCTCGCGTCCCGGTGCGCTCTCGTGCAGGCTGATGCCGCGCAAGAAGACCGGTTCGCCGTTGAGCAGAATCTCATCGCCACGCGTCGCAATCGTCCGGAACCCGATCCTGTCCGCGACTTTATCGGACCCGTAGCGGAACTGGACCTCGTAGAGCCGCGGACGCTTCGGTGACCAGCGCTCGGGTTCTGCATCGAGCGTGAAGCGGGCGATCCCGGCTTTGTCTGGCTTGACCCGCTGTCGAGCATTCAGCGCAGGAATCTCCACCGCAACCTCCGCCCCGGGTGCCCCCGCGACGCGCACCCAGCCTTCGACCGTGCCCGACTCACTCAGACCAATGCGGTAATCCATGATGTGTTGCCGCGGCAGTGGTACCAGCCGCACCGAGCGCGTCAGCCCGCCGTAGTTCCACCAGTCGGTATTGACCGTCGGCACCCGGTCGAGCTCGCGGCGATTATCGACCTTGACGACGACGAAGTTCTCGCCCGGCCGCAGATGTTCGGTCGCATCGAACTGGAACGGCGTAAAGCCGCCCTCGTGTTCGCCGAGGTACTCACCATTGAGCCAGGCCTCGGCGTAGTAATTGGCAGCGCCGAAATACAGCAGGTAGCGCGTGTCCCCTGCTGGTTGCAAATCGAAGCTGCGGAAATACCACATCGTTCCTTCATAGAAGAAAAAGCGGTCGTCCTGGGAATTCCAGTCACCGGGAACCTGCAATACCTGCGAAGTCCGGAAGTCGTACTCGACAAGTTCGCCGGGGTCTTTTTGCTGGCGCGCGAGAAAGTAGCCGTCCTGGCGAGGCTCGAAGCGGTGGTTGTAGTACCCGTTCTCATAAGGATCCGGGATGACGTGCCAGTCACCGTCGAGATTCACGGCCGCTCGCGCGTAGGGGTTCTGCAGCAACTCCGTTCCCGGGAGTACTACCGTTTGGGCCGCAGTGACCGACGTGCATCCGACAGCAAGCAGCACCATGAGCGTCAACTGGCGTCGCCAGCCGCAGGCGAAAGTACCGTTTATCATTCGGGCGGTTCCTCGGTGTCCGGATCACGGCACAGGATGTTGTCGGAACAGCGCCGCTCACGCTCCCCGTGGAAGCGTTGATTGGCTTCTCCATAGCGACGATAGAGATCCTG
>JARRMH010000234.1:0-5085 GCA_037386205.1 Woeseiaceae bacterium
CATCCCGCCGCCGCCCATGCCGCGCATGAACTTCTTCATGCCGCCTTTCGACATCTTTTTCATCATCTTTTCCATCTGCAGGTGCTGTTTCAGGAGTCGATTAACGTCCTGGTTCTGTTGTCCGGCACCTGCCGCAATGCGCTTCTTGCGGGAGCCGTTGATCGTCTTCGGGAAGCGGCGCTCCTTTGGGGTCATCGAGTTGATGAGCGCAATCTGGCGCCTGAGCTTCTGTTCGTTGGCCTGGTCGTTGAGGGCCGCGGGATTGACGTTGCCCGGCAGCGGCATCTTTTCGAGCATCGACGCGATGCCGCCCATGTTCATCATCTGCTCGAGCTGGTCCTTCAAGTCCGAGAGATCAAAGCCCCGGCCCTTCCTGAGTTTCCTGGCAAGCTTCTCGGTCTTGTCCCGGCTGACCTTCTCTTCGATTTCCTCGACCAGCGTGAGGACGTCCCCCATACCGAGAATCCGCGACGCCATGCGATCGGGATGGAAAGCCTCGAGCGCATCCGTTTTTTCGCCAACACCGATGAACCGGATGGGCTTGCCGGTAATTTCGCGAACCGACAACGCAACGCCGCCCTTGGCGTCACCGTCAGCCTTCGTGAGGATCACGCCGGTCAGTGGCAGGCTTTCATTGAACGCGCTTGCGGAGTTCACCGCATCCTGCCCGGCCATGCTGTCGACGACGAACAGTGTCTCGTGCGGCGACGCTGCCGCGTGCACGGCTTTGACCTCGTCCATCATGTCGTTGTCGATATGCAGCCGGCCTGCCGTATCGATCAACAGCACGTCGACGTGCGCTCGCTTCGCCTCGTCGAGCGCCCGTTTCACGATCGCTGTCGGCTTTTCATCGGCCGAACTCTCGCAAAAACCGGCGCCGACTTCGCCGGCGAGCTTCTCGAGCTGGAGGATTGCGGCAGGGCGATGCACGTCGACACTGACGAGCAAGACCTTCTTCTTGTCCTTGCCGATCAGACGGCGCGCGAGCTTGGCGGCCGTCGTGGTCTTGCCCGCGCCCTGCAGGCCGGCGAGGAGGATGACGACGGGTGGCTGCGCCCGCAATTCGAGCGGCACGGATTCGCCACCGAGAATCTCCACGAGCTCGCTGTGGATGATCTTGACGAATTGCTGTCCCGGCGTAAGGCTCTTGCCGACTTCCTCGCCGAGGGCACGTTCCTTGACGCGCTCGATAAACGCCTTGACGACAGGCAACGCCACGTCGGCCTCGAGCAGCGCCAGCCGTACCTGCCGCAGCGTGTCCTTGATATTGGATTCGGTAAGCCGCCCCTTACCGCTCAGTTGTTTCGCGGCGTCCGACAGACGCCCGGTCAGATTCTCGAACATGCGCGCGATAATACGGTACCGGACACCCTGTTTTCAAAGCCCCGTCGCCACGACTCACCCAAAAGGTGTCAGTCACCTGTTATCGATATTGGTGACTGGCACCTTTAGACTGAAAATAAGGTGACTGACACCTTTTGGGGTGCGCGGAGCCGCGATCAGAGGGTGAGGATGGTGCCGGCGGAGAGCATGCGGATGTCTTTTTCGGGTGCGGCGCGGCGCACCTGTTCGAGGATGCGGGCCTCTTCGCCGGGCTTCATGCCGGTCAGCCAGATCTCGGGACTGTGCCGCAGCCTTTCGAGGTCGGCCGTCACCGTACCGGGCGTGTAATGACCGGCTTCGAGCGCCAGCTCGGCCATTTCGTCCGGGAACGAAACCTCGATCACGAGCAGCTTGAGGTCGTCGCAGGCATTGAGAACCGGCCACAGGGTCTCGTTGGTCCGGGTGTCGCCGCTGACCGCGAACGTGCCGACGCCGTTCTGTACCGTGTACCCGAGCGACGGAACCGAGTGCCGCACGTCAACGGCATGAAAATCCCGATCGCCGATCGTTACCGTGTCACCGGGATTGCAGAGCTGGTAGCGCAACATCGGCCTGTCGGGCGTTGGCAGCTTCGCGAAGTCGGGCCAGATCACGTCGTTGAACAGATGATCCTGTACCGCCTGCAGTGTCTCGGCGCGCGCATACACCGTCAACGGGACCGCAACCTCCGGGTCGAACACATGATCCGCGAGCATGGGCAATCCGGCGATATGGTCGAGATGCGCATGCGTAAGAAACACGTGCCGGATGGGATCGAGGCTGGACAACTCGAGATCGCCGATACCGGTACCCGCGTCGATCAAGACGTCGTCGTCGACGAGTAATGCGGAAGTACGCGCACCGCCGCCGATGCCGCCACTGCATCCAAGTACACGAATTCGCATGCGAAGGGTTCTCTTGACCAGGTCCTTGTGGGATCATTCAACGTAGGTTAAGGCCAGACGGGTTTCTGTGTCTCAAATCACAATTCTTCTGCTGTATCTGTTGGCTGCTGCGGCTTTCACCATGAGTCGGCTGCCACGATTCGAGACTCATTCGCGACCTCTTTTCCTGGTTGCCTTCATCGTGGCAGCCATCGGGCTGGCGATTCACGGCCACCAGATTTTCAACCTGATCCTGCCGAGCCACGGCTTCGATCTGACGATGGGCAACGCCGTGGCGCTGATCGGCCTGGAACTCGCGGTTATCGGGCTGATGGCGGCCGTCGAACCGAAGTTACGAGGCATGAGCGGCGGCCTCATCTTCCTGGCGGCGTTTACCGTGCTGCTGATGGGCCCATCGGATTCGCCGCACGCGGCAGTGGCCGTTGCATGGCAGGTCCGCGCCCACGTGATCATCGCGTTACTGTCCTACGGGTTACTGACGGTCGGGGCCATCGTGGCGCTGTTTGCGCTGGTACAGGAGCGCCGGTTGCAGGCTGCGAGACTGTCACCCGTGAACCGGCTGTTTGCGCCACTCGAAACGACCGAACGGTTGCTGTTCGTGGTCACGGCGATCGGGTTTGCGGGGCTCACTCTTGCCATTGCTTCCGGCACGACATTTGTGAGCGACCTCGTCGAGCAACATCTCACGCACAAGTTTGCGCTCTCGCTGCTCGCCTGGCTGCTCTTCGGCGTATTGCTCGCCGGGCGTTTCTTCCGCGGCTGGCGGGGCAAACGGGCCATCGAGCTTTACCTGATCGCGTTTGCGCTGCTGTGCCTCGCCTATTTCGGGAGTCGTTTCATTCTTGAACAGGTTCTCAATCGCAGCTGGAGTTGAGGCGCGATTTCTTGACACCCCGAACGCGGGCTGCTGAACTGACAAATTGACTGTGCAGGAGGTGCCCTTCGTTGGGCGAAGACGTTCCATTGGCAGGTCTGTTCGGTCTGCTAGCCCTGTTGCTGCTGCTTTCCGCCTTTTTCTCCGGTTCCGAAACGGCGCTGATGAGCCTCAATCGCTATCAGCTGCGCCACAAAGCGCGCGAAGGCCACCGGGGCGCACGTCTTGCCGAGAAGCTGCTCAAGCGCCCCGATCGCCTGATCGGCCTGATTCTGCTCGGCAATAACCTCGTCAACTTCTCGGCGGCCTCGCTGGTTACGCTGGTCGCGCGGGAATACGGCGGCGGACCGGCTGTCGCAATCGGCACAGGCCTGTTCACGCTGATCGTAATCATCTTCGCGGAAGCGGCACCGAAGACGCTGGCGGCACTTCACCCCGAACGGCTCGCTTTTCCGGCCGCGATCGTCTACTACCCACTGCTGAAAATCGCTTACCCGTTTGTGTGGTTGACCAACGCAGCGTCGAACGGCGTGCTGTGGCTGATCGGGGTGCGGCAAAGCGGCAGCGAGTTGCAGGCCCTGACGCGCGAGGAACTGCGCACGGTCGTGTTCGAGGCGGGTGCACGACTCTCGAGCCGCTACCGCACCATGCTGATCAGCATTCTCGACCTCGAAAAAGTCACGGTCGACGATGTCATGGTGCCGCACAACGAAATCGTCGGTATCGACCTCGACGATGATGACGAGGAAATCGGCAACATCATCGCCTCGAGCCAACACTCGCGGATGCCTGTGTACCGCGACAATATCGACCATGTCGTCGGTATTCTGCACATGCGAAAACTCGCCAATCTCGCGCGCACGGAGCTCGGCAAGGAGTCACTCAAGCAGTTGCTCGACGAACCCTACTTCGTGCCCGAGGGTACGCCGCTCAGCACGCAGCTCGTGCAATTCCAGAGACGCCGGTTGCGGGTCGCTCTGGTCGTGGACGAGTACGGGGATATCCAGGGGATCGTTACGCTCGAAGACATCCTCGAGGAAATCGTCGGGGAATTCACGACCGATCCCGCCGACGAAATTGCCGACGCCGTCAGGGACGGCGACAACGGCTGGCTGGTCGACGGTGCCGCCAGCATTCGCGACCTCAACCGCGCCCAGGGATGGAACCTGCCGACCGACGGCCCGAAAACGATCAACGGCCTCATCGTGGAACAGCTGGAAACCATCCCCGAGCCATCGACGTGCCTTAACGTCGATGGCTACCCTATCGAAATCGTCGCCTGCGACGAAAACCGGGTGCGAACGGTCCGGATCGGACTGCCGGTCGAGGAAGCCGAGGAACCGGACGCCGCCTGAGGCCTGCGTCGCGTCGGTGATCTCAGAAGGCTTGCTCCAGCGCCTCGTCCAGCTTGCGTACACCGATGATTTCGATGCCGCCCGGCGCCTTTCGCGGGACGTTGGCCTGCGGCACGATAGCCAGGCGGAAACCCTGTTGCGCCGCCGTCGGGAGGTCGACCGCCGTCGCGGCGATACGCAAACCGCCGACGACGTTCACGAACACGTCGTCACCGCCGATATCGACGCCCCCGTGGCGCTGCAGCACGGCGAGCAGCAGCGCGAGCCGATTCTGCTCGATGCCCTGGACGACGCGGCGTGCGTGATTGCCAGACCCCTCCGCAACCAGCGCCTGCATCTCTACCAGCAGTGCGCGGCTGCCCTCCCAGGCGAGTGACACCGTGCTGCCCGGTTCCTCGACGGAATCCCGCGACAGGAATATCGCCGACGGGTTCCTGACCTCGCGGAACCCGGATTCTGTCATTGCGAAGACTCCGACTTCGCCGCTTGCGCCGAAGCGATTCTTGACGGACCGGATCATCGTGTACCGGCTGCCGGGATCGTTTTCGAAGTACAGGACCGTGTCGACCATGTGTTCGACGACGCGCGG
>JARRMH010000235.1:0-4628 GCA_037386205.1 Woeseiaceae bacterium
GTCTGAGCCGCTTTTCTCGCCGGAAAGGAGTGGCGCTCTTATGACTTATGAAGTGGGCCTTAAACGCTCATTTGGCGAGATTGAGCGAAATGGTCGCTGCGCTGAAAGAAGTCCGGCGCTAAGGTTCGCCAGCGTCAGTTTCGGCTAGCATTCGGGCCTGTACGTCGTCAGGGGATTCCGGACTTCAGTCGACCTGGTTTAAGAGAGACTCTCGACTCATCGGTTTCACACTCATGCAGCCTTTTGCCGGTAGTATAGTCGACGCCGCTCGTTGATCGTTTTCTGTTTGATTTTCCTGCGTCGGTCCATGACCGTCTGCCCGCGGCCAGTGTACACATCCTCCGGTGTCAGGTTATTCAAACTCTCATGATAGCGCTCGGTGTTGTAGTAGTCGACGAAATGGCCGATACGAGCTTTCAGGTCGCCCGGCAGGTAGTAGTTCTCCAGTAGCACCTGGTTCTTCAGCGAGCGATGCCAGCGCTCGATCTTGCCCTGCGTCATCGGGTGATACGGACGTCCTCGGGTATGCGCCATGCCGCGCTCATCGAGCCAGTCCCTGAGCTCGCCAGAGACGTAGGATGGCCCGTTATCCGATAACAGCCGTGGTCGATGTTTGACCTTCACCGATGTCAGGCCACTGACCTCAAGCGCCAGCTCGAGCGTGTCGCTGACGTCTTTGGCGGCCATGCCGTCGCACAGCTTCCACGCCAGGATGTAGCGCGAGTAGTCGTCCAGTACCGTCGACAGGTAGAACCAGCCCCAGCCCATGACCTTCAGGTAAGTAAAATCCGTCTGCCACAGCTGGTTCGGCGCCGTGGTCGGGTGCTGGAACGTGTCGGCGGCTTTCATCAGGATGAAGGCCGGGCTGGTGATCAGGTCATGGGCCTTCAACAGCCGGTAAACACTGGACTCCGAGACGAAGTAGGCGTACCGCTCGGTGTACCGAACGGCAAGCTCCCGGGCTGACAGTTCCGGCTTCTCCAGCGCCAGCTCGAGGATCGATTCTCGGACAGCATCCGGGATCCGGTTCCAGATCCGCCCACCTCTCGGCCGACGGTCCACCAGAGCGTCGTCGCCGCCTTCGCGGTAGCGTTCGTACCAGCCGTAGAAGGTCGACTTCGGGATGCCCAGCTGATCGAGCGTTCGCCGCACCGGCAGCGAGGACTGTTCCACGAGATCGATGATCTCGCGCTTCTCGGAGGCCTCGTATCTCATGTATCGTCGCCCCCAGCCCCGTAGGTGCTTTTTTTCAGCAAGCGATTCTCGAGCAAGGTCTCGGCCAGCGCCTCTTTCAGCTGCGCCGCCTCGCTGTGCAACGCCTTGACCTCGTCGCTGTTGGCTTCACGCGCCGTGTCCCCGGCCAGGCGCTTCTTGCCGGCTTCCAGAAACTCCTTCGACCAGCGGTAATACAGGTTCTGGTTGATGCCTTCCTTGCGGCACAGCTCGGCAATACTGGACTCGCCTCGCAGCCCTTCCAGCACGATCCGGATCTTCTCTTCGGCCGAATACCGCCGGCGGGTCGCTCGGCGGATGTCGCGTATCGCCTTCTCGGCGCTGTCTTTCTTCTTCGTCATCATCGTTCCTCTTCAAGGTAACGATGAGTCAAATGTCTCTCTTATTCAAACAGCCTATCTGGTCCGACTACTGCTGACGGGGCACAGCACCTATTTGGCGCGGCGTTTCAGGATTCCCTTCAGGAGCTCAGGTTCTCACCTTAGAGCTGGAGTATCGTTGGGGGCTGTTCAGTGTATGATTGGCCTTATTCGGGTTGCGTAGGGTCGATGCATTGTAATGGGCGCGATAATGCATTTGCTCAACCAGGTAATGCCGCCTTCGAAGTCCAGCGGCGGTATGAATCGCCTTGTGTGCTGGCTCGCTGCCGAACAAGCGCGGCATGGACATAAAGTCTATGTTGGCTCACCTGAAGGAGAGTCTACAGCGTTTTTCGAGCACATCCGCATATCAAAAAACAAGACGCTTGACGACCTCAAAGTAAAGATACCAGCAAATGTCACCGATGTTGAGTTACATGGGATGCCGCGGGATATCGCAGAATGGGTTTACGTGAACTACTCTCGTTCTTTCAATGTCATCCATTCCGGCGAACCTGAAAAAGGTTGGTCCGGCTCCAAGTCAGTCTTCGTTTCACAAAGCCACATGACAAACGCAGGCGGCTCGCATTTTGCGTACAACGGCGTGCCGGTCGAAGATTACGATTTTTGTGAAGCCAAGGACGACTACTTGCTGTTCCTCGCCAAGGTGAAGCGTTCCAAGAAGGGCGTGCAGACGGCGATGCGTGTTGCCAAGCGCTGCCAGAGAAAGTTGATAGTCGCCGGGGGTGTAAGGAGAGGCAGCCCGACAACTTGGTTTCCGTGGCATCCATTGATCAAACCGATTGGCTATGTCGACGGTCAACACAAGCGTGACGTGCTGAGCAAGGCCAGTGCATTGTTGGTACCGATACGATGGGAGGAGCCGTTCGGCCTCACCGCGATTGAGGCAATGGTCTCCGGCACACCGGTCATTGCATTTCGGCGTGGGGCGATGCCTGAACTAATCGTCGACGGCGTCACTGGATTCCTCTGCGATACGGAGGACGAGATGGTGGAAGCCGTGAGCAGGTTGCCGAACATAGCGCCGCAGGCGTGCCGGCGTCACGTCATCGAAAAGTTTTCTGCAACGGCCATGTATAAGCGACACCAGGCGTTGCTGGACCTGGCTGGTGCCGGGACGATCTGGTAGGTGATCAGGCGAATCTCAACTTATAACCGACGGAAACAAGACAACGGCGTTTACGAAAAGCAGGTTCAAGACGAGCTCGTCCTGCTGGCGCCCAAGGCATCGGTGCTGATCGATGTCGGCGTCGCAGACGGAAACCTTCCGATTCAGATGCGAAACGCGAACATTCCAGCCGAAAAGCCAGCTTTCTTATCGACTCGATTTCCAATGGCACCAGGGGAAGAAACCTGCCTTCGAAACGTGTCGATGAACAACAAGACCTGTGTCGAAAGCGTTTCAATCTCCCAAGCGTTTTTGTCTATTATGGCCGGCACCGCCACTAATCTGCTGCAATGAAAAGGTTTTCTTTCAAAAACCTCCGGAAGGACCTGGGCACGCTGTGGAACACCGCGAGAGGTGAGCCTGTTGTCAACCTGCTGGACGAGGCAGGCTTCGGACCGCTGCTCGACGACATAAGATTGACGTCAATGGATGTCGGCGCGCGGGGCGGATTCATGTCGGATTTGCTCCCGATCGCCCGTTGCGTTGACATGATCGGCTTCGAGCCGGACCCCGATGAACTGGAGCGTCTCAATCACACTCCGCAAGCGACGCCCTGGGCCAGCATGACGTACCTGCAGCACGCGCTCGGTAGCAAGAAGGGCACGATGCCGTTGTACATCTATAGTCACAGCGGAAACTCTTCCCTTTATGAGGCCAATCGCAATCTTGTCGATAGGTTCGGACGCGGCGAGAACTACGAACTACGGCAAAAAGTTGACGTTCAGGTCGAATCGCTGGACGTCCTCATTGCAACCGAGGGCATATCGCTTCCCGATCATGTCAAGATGGATGTGCAGGGCTGGGAACTGGAAATTCTCAAGGGCGCGGAAAGTGCGCTCGGGTCCGTCCTAGCCGCGAGGCTGGAGGTCGAATTCATGGCGCTCTACCGGGATCAGCCGCTGTTTTCGGATATCGACCGGGTCATGCAGGCCCACGGTTTTGCCTTAACGGACTTTCCCGAAATGCATGCCTGGCGCCGCACGACCAGACGCAAGTGGCCGCGCCGCGCCCGCGGCCCATATCCATACTCCAGGGGCCAACTTGCGCACGGCGACGTGCTTTACCTGCGCTGGCCCGAAAACATGCACGAGCGTTCGCCCAATGAAATCGAGGCCAAGATCCGACTTGGCTTGCTGGCCTGCGCTTACGAGCATATCGACCACGCCGTCGCAGCGCTGACCACGCCCGCGGTAGCGGGCTACGGCCGCGATACCTATGGTATTGATTTCTCCGATTCGGTTTCGAGATTGTCTAAGCGACTCGCCTGGACACCGGCCTTGGTTCGCCGTTACCGGCGCGATCAGGGCTGAGCGCGTTCCGATTATGGGCACAATTCTCCACGTGCTCGGGCTGGCCATTCCGCCGACCAGGATGAGTGGTGGTCTCAACCGAGTATGCTCAGCTGAGCCAGAGTGAGGTGTAACTTTCTGGTTTGTGGGTGTAGTTCAATGGTAGAACATCAGCTTCCCAAGCTGACGATGCACCCCGTCTCCCGATAGCAGACATTCGAAATTTGCGACACGACGGCAGCTTGTGGCCGAGAGCAGCCCGTACCCCTCTGATAAACTGATTGTCTGTTTTCTGCTAAAGCGGCCACTGTAAAGATGACGCGCAAGAAAATTGCCGCTGGCTCGCTCAAATATGCAGCGCTTGCGACAGTCGGTTTTGTCTTGGCAAACACTTTCATGGTCGAGGGCGACACCGAGATTCGGGACATCGCGATTGGTGCACTGTTGGCGTTTCCCCTAGCGTTCGCGTTTTTCTTTGCTGTATTTTCCTTCGCCTGGCGGTCGAAGGACCAGGATTGACTGGCTGTTAGTGGCCGCGTGCTGAAGTTAGCCAGGAAG
>JARRMH010000236.1:0-3830 GCA_037386205.1 Woeseiaceae bacterium
CATCGCCGGCCGTGCAGGCACAGTCAACCGCCGCAGTGTCGAACGGCGCACCACGTTCGATCGCGGTACTGCCATTCGCGGACATGAGTGCCGAACGTGACCAGGCCTACTTCGGCGACGGTATCGCCGAGGAATTGCTCAACGTGCTGGCGCAGGTCGAGGGATTGAAGGTTGCCGCGCGCACCTCGTCGTTCAAGTTCCGCGGCGACGAACACGACATCGTCGAGATCGGCAACGCACTCAAGGTCGGTGCCGTACTCGAGGGCTCGGAGCGCAAGGCGGGCACCCAGGTGCGCATCACGGCACAGCTCATCGACGTCGCCGGCGGCTACCATCTCTGGTCGGAGACCTACGATCGCGAGCTCGACAACATCCTCACCGTACAGGACGAGATTGCGACCTCGATCGTCGACGCGCTGAAACTCGAACTGCAGCTGCAGCCGCATGCCGGCACACCGAGGCGCAGCGATAGCGGGGCAGCCTACGACCTCTATCTGCGTGGACGGGAGCTCGCGCGCGAGCCGAACAAGGCGGCGTTCATGCAGGCGCTCAAGTTCTACGAGGAAGCACTCGCGATCGATCCCGACTTCGCACCGGCGCTCGGCGCCGTCGCTTCGGCCTGGATCTGGCTCGAAGACTACGGCGGCATCCCGGCCGAGGAAGCCTTCGACAAGGCCGGGCCGGCAGCGCGGCGTGCCCTCGAACTCGACCCGACCCGCGCCGATGCGCTGACGGCGATGGGATTCCTCGAGGACCGGCAATACAACAACGCGGAAGCCGCGCGCGACTATTTCGAGCGGGCGCTGGCTGCCAACCCTGCTTTCACCGAGGCCTACACGCTGTACGCCGACGCGCTGAACGACCTCGGCGAGCACCTGCGTGCGCTCGAGGTACGGCGCGAGGCTGTCGAACGCGATCCGCTGTCGGGCTTTCTGAAGTCGCGCCTCGCCGCCGTGCTCGTCAACATGGGCCGCATCGACGAAGCCGAGCTGTTGCTCGAAGAGATCTTCGCGATGAACGCCGAGGATACTTACGGTTACGAGGAAGTCGGCAACCTGCGTTACATGCAGGGTCGCCTCGCCGAAGCCGTGGAGGCCTACGAGTTCGTGCACCGTAACCGGCCCGGCGACCCGTATTCTGCCGCCAATCTTGCGGCAACTTATGCCCTGATGATGGACTACGACAAGGCAGCGGACTGGATCGAGGCCGCGCGGGCGCGCGGCCCCGGTAATCGCTGGGAGCTCGAGGCCCGTCATTCCGTTGCGGCATGGCGTGGCGACTGGGACAGCGTGTTTCGGACAGGCCAGCTGTTTCTCGCCAAGAGCGGGACCACGTGGCAGGGCGAGGCGAGCCTCGGCAAAGGCGACTGGGAGGCGGCGCGAGCCTCGTTCAAGCGCACGCTCTCGGGGCTCGGCTATCGCGAGGGTGACGAACCCGACGTCACGGGGCTCCAGGCGCTCGTCGGCCTTGCGCTCGCGGAGAAGCGGCTCGGGCTGGAGTCGTGGACCGAACACGCAACCGCGGCCCGCGCGTACGTGGAGTCGGTGCTGGAGCATTCCATCTCGCTCGGCAGCTGGCCGAACCTGAACCTCACCTACGTGCAGGCCCAGATCTCGGCGATTGAAGGCAATGCCGACCAGGTCGTCGCGCACATGCAGACCGCGCTCGACCAGAACATCCTCGAACACACCTTTCTCGAGAACGACCCGTTCTTTGCCGAGTTCCGCGACGAGCCCCGGCTTGTCGCCATCGCGGACGAGATGCGCGAGCGCGCGCTGGCCGAGCGCGCCAAGCTACGGCCGCGGGAAACTCTGGCACCGACCTGATGCGCCACCTGCGCGCCTTGATGAAAGCTTAACAATCGCTTGACGGCCCCTTTTGGGGCCATCGACTACCGTTACACCATCGAGGCGATACAGGAGCAGCCTATGCGTGACTGATGGAGCGGTATCGGGCGACTCAATTCAGCCCCTAACCAACCTTCGCGCCCGATACCGTTCGCCTCGTCGCCCGGCTCCTCCTCCGCCGCTATTGTCCTGTTGCGAACGCGGCCAACATGCGAAATGATTGGCCGGCAGAAGGCCATGCCATGCGCATTTTGATCATCGAAGATAACGCGGATATCGCCGCCAGCATTTACGACTACCTGGAAGAACGGGGTCACAGCATGGACGCTGCGCCCGACGGCGTCACGGGCCTGCATTTTGCAGTCACCAACGATTATGACGTCATCATTCTCGACCTGGGACTGCCGGGTATCGACGGACTCGATGTCTGCCGCCGCTTGCGCAAGGATGCCCACGTCGGCACGCCAGTCCTGATGCTGACCGCCCGCGATACGCTCAAGAACAAGCTGGAAGGTTTTGACTCGGGCGCGGACGACTATCTCGTCAAACCCTTCGCACTTGAGGAACTCGCCGCCCGCGTCAAGGTGCTGCACGACCGCCGACACCGCAGACCGACTGAAGCGCTGCAGGTCGCCGACCTCACCCTCGACGAGGCTCAGCACCGGGTCGTGCGTTCCGGCAAAGCCATTGCGTTGAACCCGATCGCGTTCAAGATACTCGCGTTGCTGATGGCCGAATCCGACAGGGTCGTGCCGCGCACGGAAATCGAAGACGTCGTCTGGGGCGACAATCCACCCGACAGCGACGCGTTGCGTACGCACGTATCCAACCTGCGCAACGCGATCGACAAGCCCTTCGGCAGACCCTTGCTGCACACCATTCGAGGCGTTGGCTATCGGGTAGCGGATCTGGATGATATTCCTGCGGACGCTTAGAACCCGCATCGTCGTCGGGTTTACCGTCTTCGGCTTGCTCCTGAGCATCACGCTCGCCCTGGGCCTCTACGTGGGCTTTCATAAAATCGAGGATTTCGTCATCCGTGACGCCATGCGCGCCGAACTCGCCCGGATTCAGACCACGTCCTCGGAACACCCCGCATCGATTGCCGTGATGAGAATTTACACGGTACCGCATAACGGAGCCGATGCTCCGCCCGCCATGCTCCGCGATCTGCCCCCGGGCTTTCATCGCCGCAGCCTCGACGGGCACCAGTACACGGTGCTGGTCGAGGACAGCGGGGACGACCGCTACATCGTCACTTACGATGAGGCACAGATACTGAGGCGCGAGAGCTACTGGATTCTCGGTCTTCTCGCGTCGGTCATCCTGGCACTCGTGGTCTCTGCCTGGGCCGGCTATTCCCTCGCGGGCAAGGTCATCCGCCCGGTCCGGCAGCTGACCAAGGACATTCGCGACCTCGAATCCGGCCATGCCTCAGGCGGCGAATTGCAAGGCTACGCCAACGACGAAATCGGGTCCCTGGCAACAGCGTTCCAGAATTACCGCGACCGGTTCAAGGCGCTGATAGACCGCGAGCGCGAGTTTGCCGGCAACGTAAGCCATGAGTTGCGCACACCCGTGACGAGCATCAATCTCGCCGCCGAAGTACTGGAAAAGGATCCCACGATGTCGGAGCGCCAGCGGTACCGTCTCGGTCGGATTCGTCGCGCCGGCCAGGAAATGTCGGAGATGATCAACACGTTTCTCGTGTTGTCGCGGCACGAAGACGAAGCGGAAGCCGATTTCGCCGACTGCGACGTCAACCAGATCGTGCGCGAGACGATCGAAAACCAGAGCGTCTGGGTGGGCGACAAGCCCGTATCCACGCGCCTCATCGAGGACGGGCAACTGACCGTCAGGGCACCGCATGGCGTAATCGCAGTGCTGATTGGGAACGTCGTGCGCAACGCCTATCGCTACACCAAGGAGGGCGCAGTTACGGTGCGCATCACACCGGACCGTGTCATTGTCGAGGATACCGGG
>JARRMH010000236.1:3836-10286 GCA_037386205.1 Woeseiaceae bacterium
CGGGCCGGGCATCGACGCGGATACACGCGAGCATCTGTTCGTCCGGCATACGCGTGGCGTGGCCGGAGACGAAGGTAGCGGGCTCGGTCTCGCGATCGTCAAACGCCTGTGCGAGCGCTACGGCTGGCGCATAGAGGTCGCATCGACGGTGGGCCAGGGCTCACGATTCGACATCATCATGCGCGAACCGTGAGCCCCCGGAAGCGGCGGGCCTGCTGCAATCAGGAAAGGGCAAGTGCAGCAAAGTACTGGCTGTCACCGCGTCGCACCAGCAGCAGTGCCCGGTCGTTGTCGGCCATGGCCTGCAACGCACTGCCCGGGCTGGTAACGGCGCTGCCGTTGACCTCGGTAATCAGGTCGCCGGGCCGCAGGCCCTTCCTCGCAGCCTCGCTGCCGGGTTGGACGGCTTCCACCACAACGCCGTCGACATCTTGCGGGGCACCGAGACGGGCACGATAGGCGTCCGTCAGCGGCGCGAGGCGCAGCCCGAGCTTGTCTGCCGTACCTGCTGCCGGGCTGTTCGCCGCGAGCCTGTCGGCCGTCTCTTCCATTTGCGCGACCGTCACTTTCAGGCTCCTGTCCTTGCCGTTACGCCACACATGCACGCGCGCCGTGCTGCCGGGATCCTGGTCGGCAATGGCGAAACTCAGCGTTCTCGGCGAATCGATCTCGTGTCCGCCGAACTTCGTGATCACGTCACCGACAGCGATGCCGGCTTTGTCGGCGGGACTGTCGGCCGTGACATTGGCGACCAGCGCGCCATCGGAATTGGCACGGCCCAGGCTGCGAGCGAGATCCTCGTCGAGACCCTGGATCTGCACACCGAGCCAGCCCCGATGGACGACGCGATTGACTTTGAGGTCCTCGACGATCTGCTTCGCCTGGGTTGCCGGAATCGCAAACCCGATGCCGACGTTGCCGCCGTTAGGCGAGAAGATGGCTGTGTTGACGCCGATAACCTCTCCGTCTGCGTCGACGATGGGCCCGCCCGAGTTGCCCGAATTGATCGGAGCGTCGATTTGCAGGTAGTCGTCATAGGGCCCGGAACGAATGTCGCGGCCGCGTGCAGAAATGATGCCGGCTGTGGCCGTGCCGCCGAGGCCGAACGGGTTGCCGATGGCAAGCACCCATTCCCCGACGCGCGCCTCGTCGGAATTGCCGAATCGCAGGGCGGGGAATTTCTCGTCGTCGGATACCTTGATAAGCGCCAGGTCCGTTTTCGGGTCACGCCCGACGAGCTCGGCGTCGAGCCGCCTGCCATCTGCCAGCACAACGGAAATCTCGTCGGCATTTTCGATGACGTGGTTGTTGGTAACGATATAGCCGTCCGCATCGATGAAAAAGCCGGACCCGAGTGCTGCAACGGGTGCGGAACTCGGCGGCTGCATCGGAAAACTGAAAAATCGACCAAAAAAGTCATTGAACGGCGGCGGCACCGTACCCGGGCCCTGCTGAAAGCCGAGCGCCGGTTCGACGCTCGCCGACCTGGAGACGCTGATGGTCACGACGGCCGGGTTGACCTGCTCGAACACTTCCGCGAACGACGTGGCCGCATTCACTTCGGCGAATTGCTTGTGAGGCGCCGTCGACTCCGCCGCGGACGCCGGCTCGAAGCCCTGTCCCGCGCCGATGACGGCAATCGACAGGCCGATCATCACGAGCCCGACGGTCAGACGATTGACGCGTTTCTTAACCATGTTACTTACCTCCTGATTCATCATGGAATGGCCGCAGCGAGCGGCTGATTCACAAGAGGACAGTAGCCACAGTGCCGACAATCCAGTGTCAAATTCATGTCAAGAATTCGTCAAATAGCCGATTGGCAGGTGTCATGCTGCACAATCTGCGTCATGCTCGGGAAATGAGCCGATCGTCCTGGCACAGGACCAAGCATTGGGAAGCTTCAGAGTGGACGTACTGACAATTATCGGGATAGCCGCCGTCGTGATCCCCTCGATAACCAGCCACGAGGCGGCGCACGGCTTCGCGGCCGATTACTTCGGCGACTCGACCGCGCGGTCCATGGGGCGCCTGACGCTGAACCCGATTCCGCACATCGATCCGCTGTTCACGATACTGATGCCCGGGATGCTGTTGCTGCTCGGTTCGCCGATCCTGTTCGGGGGTGCCAAACCGGTACCCGTCAACGTCAGCCGGCTGCGCCATCCGCGGCGCGACTGGGCCATTGTCGGGGCCGCAGGACCGCTGACCAACCTGGTGCTCGCCCTCGTGTTCTCCGCTGCCGTGGCGCTACTGTCGCGGGGCTTCGACCTGCCGCCGGACGCCGTCGTCATCCAGGCGCTGTCGATCGGCATTTACTTCAACCTCCTGTTGTTCCTGTTCAACCTTATCCCGATACCGCCGCTCGACGGGTCGCGCGTGCTGCAGTATTTCCTGTCGCCCCCCGCACTCGCGGCGTATCAGCGCTTCGAGCGCTTCGGTCTGCTTGTCATCTTCGGACTCTTGCTGTTGTTCCCGGCGACGCTGGCAGTCCTTGGGAGCGCCCTCCGTGAGGTCACCTATCTCGTCACGACGCTGTTTGGCGCAACACCGGTTGTCGAAGCGGCCTTGCAAGCCCTGTTCGGATAACTGTTGCCGCGGGCGCGGCGCATCTTCACGCCTTCTTGAGCTTGCCTTGGCGGGATGGCAACGCAACCCGGTTTACCTTTGCATCGTCCCCTGATGGAGACGCGAGAACGCAAAGCAAAGGAGAATCCTGATGAATAAGCAGCAACTTTCATTTCTTACCGGCACGCTACTGCTCGGCGTCTCAATGGCAACGCTTGCAGGGCAACCGGACAAGACCGACATCGCGGCTGACGAGACGCCGGATCCCTTCATCCAGCAGGCATCTCACGACGAGGCGCTTGCGCACAAGATGATGGGGCACATCAGCCTCGCGCAAATGGCTCTCGGCGAGAACCTGCCCGACGAAGCACGCCACCAGATCAATCGCGCGAAAGGCCTCGAGCAAACGCTGGCTGCCGACAGGCCCGAGCTCACGATCGACTCCAACTTCGAGTACGGCAAAATCACCTATGACGACGAGTCAGTCGTAAAAAGTCATTACATCCCGATCATCGATGACGTCTTGCTGGTCAGTGACTATGCCGGCGTTTATGCGCACGGCAAGACGATTGACGTGGACCAGACGTCTGCGGGCGTCATGCACCTGAGCGTCTCTGTCGACCTCAGGGAAGTAAAAAACGGGCTTGATCGCGCGTCGACCGCAATTGACAACCGCGATTACGTGGCCGCCGAGTCCGCCCTGGCAGACGTGTTCCGCAACGCGATTGTCGACGAGCAGGAAGTCGATGATCCCAAACTGCTGATCGCTGAAAACCTGGCGCTGGCCAGGGCTTTCGTCAACGAGGGGCAGTACGACAGCGCCCGACTGACACTGGACCACGTGAAGGACCACCTCAAGATTGCAAGGAAAGAGAAACTGCCCGGCATGAACGAGGCTACCCTGGACAGGTTCGCGAACGAACTCGACGACATGCGCGCCGATCTGCGCAAGCGGGACCCGAGCCTGCTGGGACGTATCTCGGCACGCCTGCACGGTTGGAGCGACGAAGTCGCCAACTGGTTGAGCTAGCTGCCGACGCCGATGGGATCGCCCCCGGCTTGCCGGCAATGTCACGGTCAATACGGTCGCACTTGCGTGTATCATCTTGGTGACCTGACAGACCGAAAGCATCGACTGGCGCCGGGGGCGGCCGATTGCCGAACAACCGAAAACATTCCGCACAGAAATTCCGCGACGCGATCGCGCGTAGCAACGAACTGCACAAGCATTATCTCGACGACCCGCGCGCGTACCGGTCGTACGACCGCTTCACGCGCTGGCAGTTCGGCTACATGTTGCCGTTTTTCGACGACCTGAAAGGCCCGCCGGGTTACGAGGAAGCAATCGACTTCGTCGTGAACGACCTCGCCGGGGTCGGCGTCAGCGAGCGCGACCACGATATCGAGCGCGCCGCGCCGGTCATCGTTCGCACGTTGCCGACGCATCCGCTCGAAACGGCCGCCGCCGCGGTCGAGCTCAACGCGGGCGCCCTGGAGATCAACATCGCCATCTGGCGCGGACTCCTCGTCGACGGTGAACTGCCGGAGCAGATCACCGAGACCGACTACTGCACCGTTTGCCGGGAAGCGAGCTCGTACGAGGACTGCATGCGCCTCGTCAATCTCGCGAATGAACTCGGCGCGACGCTCAAGACACTGGTGCGCATCCCGCTGATCGGCGGTCTCCTGAAATCGATGCGCAAGCCCGCACGCGCCGCCGGCTTCGGCGCGCTTCAGTCGTTCCTCGAAAAGGGCTTCGTGACCTTCCGGCAGATCTCGGACATCGACCGCTTCCTGGAGATCTCGCACCGGCGCATGGACGAAATCTTCGACCATATCTACCACGCGCCCCTGCGAGAGGACAGTGACCCTGGTGCAGGGGACAGTGACCCCAACCCCCCGATAGGGAGTTAGGGTCACTGTGCCCCGGAGTCCTGTCCCCGTGGTGTCGGCTCCTTTCCATTCACCTATCGATCGGTACACTTCCAACACACCAACGCATTGGGGGCGCCGTGTCGTACAGTCGTAAATTCTCGTCGGGCCAGCTCCTTTCCATTCACATATCGATCGGTACACTTCCAACACACCAACGCAGTGGGGGCGCCGTGTCGCACAGTCGTAAATTCTCGATTCCTTTGGCCATCCTACTGGCGCTGCTGTTCGCCGCCAGCGCGGTGCATGCGGACGACTACACTTACCCGTTCCTCGACCCGGGCGTTTCAGATGAGGCGCGCATCGACGACCTGATCGGGCGCATGACGCTCGAGGAGAAAATCGCCGCGATGGCCGGCAGCGCCACGGTGCCGCGGCTCGGTGTCGTCGGTTCACCGCACATCGAGGGCTACCACGGCGTCGCCCAGGGCGGGCCCAGCAACTGGGGGCGCCGCAATCCGACGCCGACGACGCAGTTCCCGCAGGCTTACGGCCTCGGCGCGACGTGGGACCCGGAACTCCTGCAGCGCGTCGCCGCGCAGCAGGCCTTCGAGGCGCGTTACCTGTTCCAGAGCCCGAAATACGATCGTGCCGGCCTCATCGTGCGGGCGCCCAACGCCGATCTCGCGCGCGATCCGCGCTGGGGCCGCACCGAAGAAGTGTACGGCGAGGACCCTTATCTCGTCGGCACGCTGGCGAGCGCCTTCACGCGGGGCCTCCAGGGTGACGACGCGCGTTACTGGAAGACGGCGGCGTTGCTCAAGCATTTCCTGGCCAACAGCCACGAGGACGACCGCACGAAGACCTCGTCCGATTTCGACGAGCGCCTGTGGCGCGAGTACTACGCGCGCCCGTTCGAGATGGCAATCCGCGACGGCGGCGCCAACGCGATAATGGCGGCTTACAACGCCGTCAATGGCACACCCGCACACACGCACCCGATGTTGCGTGACATCGTCATGGGCGAGTGGGGTCTCGGCGGCATCATCTGCACCGACGGCGGCGGGCTGCGCCTGCTGGTCAGCGACCACGAGGCTTACCCGGACCGTGCCGAGGCGGCAGCCGCAACGATTCATGCGGGCATCAATCACTTCCTCGACCGTCACACCGAGGCCGTCAGCGAAGCACTCGATCGTGGCCTGCTCGAGGAAGCCGACCTCGACGCGGCGCTGCGCGGACTCTTCCGTGTTTCGCTGCGCCTCGGCTTACTCGACCCGCCGGAGCAGGTGCCCTACGCGGCAATCGGCCGCACCGCAACGGATCCGGAGCCCTGGGACGACCCGGACGTGCACGCGCTCGTACGCGAGGTAACCCGCAAGTCGATCGTGCTGATCCGGAACGAGGCCGGCCTGTTGCCGCTCGACCGCGATACGGTCGGCTCGGTCGCCGTGGTCGGACCGTACATCAACACGGTGCTGCTCGACTGGTACTCGGGAACGCCGCCGTACCGGGTCTCGCCACGCGAAGGTATCGAGAACACGTCACAAAACGTCGGGGTTGGCTGGGTGGGTGACATGAGCGACGCCGCGGTCGAGCTCGCGCGTGAACGCGACGTCGCCATCGTCGTCGCAGGCAACCATCCCGAGGGCAACGGGAGCTGGAACGTCGTGTCCTCGCCATCGGAAGGCAAGGAAGCGGTCGATCGCAAGGCCCTGACGCTGCCGCCGGGCCAGGAGGACTTCATCCGCCGCGTGTACGAGGCCAACCCGAACACGGTCGTGGTACTCATCGCCAACTTCCCGTTCGCGATGCCCTGGGTCGCGGCAAACGTGCCGACGATCCTGCAGATGACGCACGCGAGCCAGGAACTCGGCAACGCCCTCGGCGACGTGCTGTTCGGCGATGCCGACCCGGGCGGGCGACTCGTGCAAACCTGGCCGAAATCGCTCGACCAGCTGCCGCCGATGATGGATTACGACCTGCGCAACGGGCGCACGTACATGTACCTCG
>JARRMH010000237.1:0-4602 GCA_037386205.1 Woeseiaceae bacterium
CGCCGAGGCGTCGCGACGACTTGCCGGTATCGCGGACGGCTTGTTGCAGCACGATCGTCCGATCGTGCGTCCGGCGGACGATCCCGTCTATCGCCGCATCGGCGGGCGCATGCGTCCGCTGCGGATGGGACGAGGATCGGCGCCCTGCGAACTGGGGCTCCCGTGGGAGCTGTCGCGGCCCGTGCTGGCCGTCGGGGGCCACATGAAAGGGACCGTGGCACTGGCGTGGGATCGCCGCGTCGTCGTCTCACCCCACATCGGCGAGATGGACAGCCCGCGCAGCCTCGATGTTTTCGAGCAGGTCGCGGCGGATCTCCAGTCGCTTTACGGCGTGCGCGCCGCAGGCCTGCTGTGCGATGCGCATCCCGGTTACACGACGCATCGCTGGGCAGCGCGCCAGGACCTGCCGGTCAAGCGCATCTGGCATCACGAAGCGCATGCTGGCGCCGTTGCCGCGGAATACGATCGGGCAGGAACCTGGCTCGTGTTCACCTGGGACGGGGTCGGCCTCGGCCCGGACGGCACGATGTGGGGTGGCGAGGCACTGGTCGGCCGACCGGGTTGCTGGGAGCGGTTCGCCAGCCTGAGGACCTTTCGCCTGCCGGGTGGTGACCAGGCCGGCCGCCAACCCTGGCGCAGTGCCGTGGCGCTGCACTG
Source organism: Woeseiaceae bacterium (assembly GCA_037386205.1). Lineage (GTDB taxonomy): Bacteria > Pseudomonadota > Gammaproteobacteria > Steroidobacterales > Woeseiaceae > UBA1847. The sequence goes on from JARRMH010000237.1 coordinate 658, forward strand.
GGAGTGCGGCCTGGACTGGCAGGGCTCGCCCGACGACGACGGTCTGGCCAGGATTGCGTGGCGGCAGGCGCTCAATTGTCCCGTAACGAGCGCAGCCGGTCGTCTCTTCGACGCCGCGGCAGCGATCGTCTGCGATTTGCCGTCAGCGAGTTTCGAGGCACAGGGACCGATGCTGCTGGAAGCACTGTGCAGCAAGCGGGTGGCAGGTGTGGCACTGCCACTCGCGCGGGATGCAGAGGGCGTGCTGCGCAGCGACTGGCAGCCGCTGCTCGGATTGCTGACCGACGAGTCGGTCGATCGGGCGCGCCGCGCCGAGGCCTTTCACGCCAGCATGGCCGGCGTGCTGCTGAGCCAGGCGCGCGCGGCGAGCGAGTGCCACGACATCGCGCAAATCGGGCTCGGCGGCGGCGTGTTCCAGAACCGCGTCCTCGCCGAACTGGCGACCGCGCTGCTCGAAGCAGACGGATACGAGGTCTGCCTGCCGTCGGCGTTGCCCTGCAACGATGCCGCGTTGAGTTTCGGCCAAGCGGCCGAGTACGCCGCCCGCGAGGCAACGGCGTAATGGACGACGACCGGATCTCGCTGGCACACGGCAACGGCGGTCGCTTCATGCGGGAGCTGATCGAAGACGTGTTCGCCAGTGCTCTCGTTGCGAGCGAGATCGACGTGCAGGCGGATGCCGTGCCGATCGACCTCGGCGACGGCGATGTGATGATCACGACCGACGGCTTCACGGTGCAGCCACTCGAATTTCCCGGTGGCAACATCGGTTCACTCGCGATCCACGGAACGACGAACGATCTCGCCGTCGCGGGCGCGCGGCCGATGTATCTCGCGCTGAACGCATTTATCGAGGAAGGTTTCGAGGTGGCGCGGCTGGAACGCATCGTGCAGAGTCTTGCCGCAGCCGCGGTCGAGGCGGGGGTACGCATCGCGGCGGGCGATACCAAGGTCGTGCGGCGAGGCGAAGGGGGCGGGATCTACCTCGCGACCACCGGCGTCGGCGTTCGTCTGCCCGGCGCCAGGCCCGCGCTGAGCGGTATCCGGGACGGCGACATCCTGCTGGTCAGCGGACCCATCGGCGATCACGGCACGGCCGTCATGCTGGCCCGCGAGGAATTCGGGCTGCGCGGCGATGTCGTCTCGGACTCCGGTCCCGTGATGGCCCTGACCGAGCCCCTGCTGGCATTCGATGGACTGCGCTTCATGCGCGACCCGACGCGTGGCGGCATTGCCTCGATCGGTCACGAGATCCTCCGCGCGACCGGCCTCGGCGTACGCTTCGAGGCAACGGTCCCGGTGCGCGAGCCCGTCCAGTCGGTCTGCGAGATGCTCGGCTACGATCCTTATTACCTGGCCTGCGAGGGACGCGTGCTCGCGGTGGTCGCTCCCGACCAGGCCGGACCCGCACTGGAGACCTGGCGCTCGCTGCCTGCGGGCGTGGACGCGGCCCGTATCGGCCGCATCACGGCGGGTGAACGCCGGGTGATTCTCGAGACGCCGCTGGGGGGCGAGCGCTTCCTCGAGGAACTGGAGGACGATCCGCTGCCGCGAATCTGTTGAGTCGCGCGCAACGCGGCACGGAATTTCTAGGCGGTCTCGAGTTCGACGCGTTGCAGGATCATCTCGTCCCCGCTGACGAGCGTCGTCTGGAAGTCGCCGCAAGCGCCGCACAGCAGCCTGTTTGCCTGCGCCGCGGTTTCAGCACCGCAGCTGCGGCAGCTCACCCTGATTTCCGACGGGTCGATCACGAGTTCCGCGTCGTCGGCGAGTGTACCCGCCGCGGCGATGGGCCACGCATTGCGTAACAGGTCGGACTCGACGCCTGACAGCGGGCCGACGGTAAGTTCGATACGGGTGATGCGCCGGGCGTCGCGTTCTGCCGCGATACCCTGCAGTTGCTTCAGCAGGGCGAGGCAGACCGACAACTCATGCATGGGCCGCCTGTCAGACGATTTCGACCAGTTCGATATCGAACGTCAGGGACTTGCCGGCGAGCGGATGGTTGCCGTCGACGGTGATGGACTCGTCAGCGACGTCCGTAACCACGAGATTCATGACCTGGCCCTCGGGACTGCGGCTCTGCAAATGCATGCCCACGGCCGGATCGATCTCGTCGGGCAGGGCGTCCTTGGGCACTTCCTGTACGAGCTGGTCGTGGCGCTCCCCGTACGCCTCTTCGGCGGGGATGGTAACGGTCTTGCTTTCGCCGACGGCCATGCCGTCCACGGCGTTGTCGAACCCGGGAATCACCTGGCCCTCGCCGAGTGAAAACTCGAGCGGATCGCGCCCGGCCGAACTGTCGAACTCGGTCCCGTCGTCGAGTGTGCCCTTGTAATGGATGCGGACGGTATCGCCCGATTTCGCTTGCGTCATCTGTTTCTCCTGAGTCAATTGCGCACTATACCAGATGCGTCAATTACCTATTTGCACGGTTCTGCCATCGTCCTACCGTGTGTACTGGGGACGAGTCAGAAGCAGGTATTGCGATGAACGAGTCTTCAAAGCCCGCCAACGTGGTCGAGCTCGACTCGAGCGTTCCGGTCTGGGAGCAATTCTTCACGGTCGCACCGCTGGTACTCATCGGGACGCGCGATGACGATGGTGGCCTGGATCTGGCCCCGAAGCACATGGTGACGCCGATGGGGTGGCAGAACTATTTTGGTTTTGTCTGTACGCCTCGCCACCAGACCTGCCTGAATTGTGAGCGCACCGGCGAATTCACGGTGAGCTACCCCCGGCCTTCACAGGTGCTGTTCACGAGTCTCGCTGCCTCCCCGCGTTGCGAGGATGGCCAGAAGCCGGTGATCGACTATTTCCGGACGTTTCCGGCATCGGTTGTGGACGGTGAATTCGTCGCGGAAGCCTACCTGTTCTTCGAGTGCCGGCATTTCAAGACCGTCAGTGGCTTTGGTGAAAACTGTCTCGTCACGGGCGAGATCATCCGCGCCTGGGGCGACGAGAATTTCCTGCGCCATACCGAAGCGGATGACCAGGAAACGATCCATGCATCACCGTTGCTTGCCTACCTCGCCCCGGGCCGTTTTGCCGCGATCCACCGCTCGAACGCGTTTCCGTTTCCGGAGTCCATGAAGAAGTAGAACGTCATGTCCGCTATCAATGCTGCACGGGTTTTCGACTACGTCAACAGCCAGCAGCACGTGTTGACGGGACTGTTGAGGGATCTCGTCGACGCGGAGTCGCCGTCGTCGCACCCGGAGACGCACGACGAGGTGCGGCGCGTGCTGCGACTTGCGCTGGCGAGCGTTGGATTCGATTCGCGCGAAGTGGGCCAACCGGGCGAGCCACGACATGTATTCGCCCGCCCGTCCGAGAGGGACCGGAATCAACCGCTGCAACTCGTCGTCGGTCATTTCGACACTGTTTGGCCAATCGGGACGCTGCAGGAGCGTCCTTTCCGGCTCGCCGGCAACGTCATTCATGGTCCGGGTTCGTTCGACATGAAGGGCGGGCTCGTTCAGCTGGTCATCGCACTGCGCACCATCCGCGATCTGCGACTCGAGATGCCGGTCGTGCCCATGGTGTTCGTCAATGGCGACGAGGAGATCGGCAGCCGCTCCTCGACCCGTTATATACGGCTGCTCGCCCGCCGTGCGGAACGCGCCTACGTGCTCGAGCCGGCACTGGGCGCGGACGGGAAGATAAAAACATCCCGGAAGGGCATCGGGCGGTTCACCATCATGGTGCATGGCAAGGCAGCGCATGCGGGACTGGATCCCGAGGGCGGGGCGAGCGCGATCCTCGAGTTGTCGCACGTGATACAGAAGCTTTTCGCCCTAAACGATGCGGAGCGCGGAATCACCGTCAACGTCGGAACGATCGATGGTGGCATCCAGCACGGCCATGAAGGTGCCCACCATCACGCTGGCCAGCACCAGCCTGGTGCGTCGGTCCGGGGCCTGCTGCGGCGAGACCGTGACCGGC
>JARRMH010000238.1:0-4586 GCA_037386205.1 Woeseiaceae bacterium
GCCGAGTAGGGGCTGTTGGGGGCATACCGGGCATCCTCATCGCACGGCGGCGCGTCGGGCGGCAGCGAGCCGAAGACCTCGTCGGTCGATACATTGATGAAGCGAAAGTCGTCCCTTTCCGGTCCCGTCAGGGACTGCCAGTAATCCAGCGCAGACGCAAGCAGCGTGTAAGTGCCGACGATATTCGTCTGAATAAAGTCGCCGGGGCCGTGGATCGAGCGGTCGACATGGGTCTCCGCGGCGATATTGATCACGGCGCGCGGTACGTGCTCTGCGAGCAGCGCGCCGACCGACTCCGCATCGGCGATGTCCCCCTGTACGAAGGTGTGTTGCGAGTTATCGGCAATCGATCGCAGGTTGCCGAGATTGCCGGCGTACGTGAGCTTGTCGAGATTGACGATCGGTTCGTCGCAGGTCGAAATCCACTCGAGAACGAAGTTCGTCCCAATGAAGCCCGCGCCCCCGGTAACGAGAATGGCCAAGTCAGTTTCCCCCGGCGCACTCGTCGAAATGATCCTCGATAACCTGAGCGACGCAGCAGGTCAGGCGCTTGCCGGTCTCGATATGCAGGAACTCGTTCGGTCCGTGCGCGTTGGACTTGGGGCCCAGCAATCCCGTAATCAGGAACTGTGCTTCCGGGAAGCGCTCGCCCAGCATGCCCATGAACGGGATCGTGCCGCCCGTGCCCATGTACATCGAGGGCCTGCCGAAGAACGCATCCGAGGCTTTCTGCATCGACTTCTCGAGCCAGGGCGCCACGGCCGGCGCGTTCCAGCCCGCCATGCTCGAATCGGCATCGAATTCGACCTTGACGAGCGGCGGCGTGTCTTTTTCGAGCGCGTTCTTGACGGCCACCGCCGCGGCTTCGGCGTCGACGGTCGGCGGCAGGCGGAACGACAGCTTCAACACCGTGTAGGGCAGCAGCACGTTGCCGGCGTTGACGAGATCCGGCATGCCTTCCTGCCCGGTCACTGCAAGCGTCGGCCGCCAGGTGTTGTTGAGCATCAGTTCGTCGTGCGACTCGCTGGGCCTCGGTTCGTCGACGGCCCAGGGGAATTTCTCGTACACGAGATCCTGCAACGTGCCGGCCGCGAGGCGCGCCTGTTCGATGCGCTGTTCCGGAATGTCGGCCTGCAGCTCGTCGAGCAGTATCTGACCGCTGTTCTCGTCCTCGATGCGGCTCAGTAACTGGCGTGCCGTGCGAAAGCTCGACGGCACGACGCCGCTCGCCGAGCCCGAATGCACGCCCTCGGTCAGGACGTCGACCCGCAGCGTGCCCGTGAGGTTGCCGCGTAGCGACGTCGTGCACCACAGCTGATCGTAGTTGCCGCATTCGGCGTCGAGACAGACGACGAGGTCCGGTGAGCCGATGCGGTCCTCGAGCAGGTCGATGTAGTAGGGCAGGTCGAAGCTGCCGCTCTCCTCGCAGCCCTCGACGAGCACGACGCAGTGGGCGTGCGGAATGCCCTGTTCCTGCAGCGCCCGGATCGCGGTCAGCGAGCCGAACGTCGCATAGCCGTCATCGGCGCCGCCGCGTCCGTACAGCTTGCCGTCCTTGATGACGGGCGTCCACGGGTCGAGATCCTCGTCCCAGCCGCTGAACTCCGGCTGCTTGTCGTAATGGCCGTAGAGCAGCACGACCTCGTCCGATTGCCCCGGTATGTCGATGAACAGCACCGGGGTGCGGCCCTCGATACGCACGATCTCGACCGTCATGTCCCTGATCGGCTGGGTCTTGCACCAGGCTTCGAGCATCTGCACGGCCTGCTCCATATGCCCGTGCTTTTCCCAGTCGGGATCGAAGTGCGGCGATTTGTTCGGGACCTTTATGTACTCGGCGATCTCCGGAATGATCGAGTCATCCCACATATTTTCCACGAATTCGGCCGTCTGCTTGTTATCCATGTGTCTCTACTAGTTTCCTGTCAGTGATCGGATCAGGGTCTTCGTCATGCGCTCCGTCGTGATGAAGAACCAGCTGTAGTCGTCGTGATAGTCGGAGAGCGGGTTGGCCGCGAGAATTTCCTCCTCGCTCATGCCCTGATCGACGAGTGCCTTCACGCGCGCCCGTGCATCCCTGAGCATGGCGATATCCTTTACCAGGTCAGCGCGCGTCGCGACCGGCCCGTGCCCGGTCAGAAACTTCGTGTCTTCGTCAGACATGTCGATCAGCTGTTGCATGCCGGCAATGAATCCCTCGACCGTTCCGCCGCTGTCGAGATCGATGAACGGGAACAGGCCGCGGAAGCTCAGGTCACCGGCCGCAATGACGTTGGCGTTGCGGAAATGGATGATGGCGTCGCCGTCGGTATGTGCGTTCGGCACATGCATGGCGATCGCTTCCTCGCCGTTCACATGAAACGTCATGCGATCCGAGAAGGTGATCACCGGCAGTGCGCCCGGCCCGGTGTTGAGCTGCGGGTTGCCTTCCATGCGCGCACGCAGCTGGTCGTGGGAGACGACGAGTGCGCCTTTCTCCGTGACGTAGACATTGCCGCCGACATGATCGCCGTGAGCATGCGTATTGATGACGAAATCCACGGGGCGACCCGCGATCTTCTCAGCCAGGGCTACGAGTGCCGGGGCCGTCTGTTCGAGGACGTCGTCGATCATGACGATGTATTCCTCGCCGACCAGCAGCCCCACGCCGCCACCGACGAAGTCCTCGGGCACGTTCAGGGCAAAGCGCTCGTTGGTGTTGCCGATCTGGTAGATGCCGGGCGCAACCTCGACGGCGGCGAACGGACTGGCGGTCTCCTGTGCTGACGCCATTGACGCCAGCAGCAGACAGATCGGGATGAGTTTTCTCATTGCTGTCTCCGGAATACGAAACAGCCATTGTAACCATGATTGCGTGGCTATTGTCGGCCCGGGAAGGAGAACTGCGCCGACTCGCGCACGCCTCCGGATGGCCAGCGCTGCGTGATGGTCTTGCGGCGCGTGTAAAAACGAACCCCGTCGGGACCGTAAGCGTGCAGGTCGCCGAACAGCGAGCGCTTCCATCCGCCAAAACTGTGGTAGGCAACCGGCACCGGCAGCGGCACGTTGATGCCGACCATGCCGACCTGGATGCGGTCCGCGAAATAACGCGCGGCCTCGCCGTCGCGCGTGAAGATGCAGGTACCGTTGCCGTACTCGTGATCATCGATCAACTGCATGGCCTGTTCCTCGGAATCCGCGCGCACGACGCACAGCACCGGACCGAAGATTTCCTCCCGGTAGATGCGCATTTTTGGCGTCACGCGGTCGAACAGGCACGGCCCGAGAAAATAGCCGTCCTCGTGGCCATCGATCTGCAGATCCCGGCCGTCGCACACCAGGCTGGCGCCTTCCTCCACGCCGAGGTCGACGTAACCACGAACCTTGTCGAGGTGATCGAGCGTGACGAGCGGGCCCATGTTGCTCGTCTCATCGCTGCCGGGACCGACCCGCAGCCGGCCGATCTGCTCGGCCAGCTTGCCGACGACCGTATCCGCCGTTTCGTCGCCGACGCAGACAGCGACCGAAATGGCCATGCAGCGTTCCCCGCACGAGCCGAACGCGGCCCCCATCAGGGCGCTGACCGCGTTGTCGACATCCGCATCGGGCATGACAACTGCGTGATTCTTGGCGCCACCGAGCGCCTGGACGCGCTTGCCGTTGGCCGTACCCGTCGCATAGATGTATTCGGCAACCGGTGTCGAGCCGACGAAGCTGATGGCCGTCACCCGGGCGTCGTTCAACAGCGTATCGACGGCTTCCTTGTCGCCGTTGACGACATTGAAAACGCCATCGGGAAGCCCGGCTTCGCGCAGCAGGCGGGCGACGATCAGTGGCGCCGACGGGTCTTTCTCTGACGGCTTCAGGACGAACGTGTTGCCGCAGGCGATCGCCAGCGGGAACATCCACATCGGCACCATTGCCGGGAAGTTGAACGGCGTGATGCCGGCCACGACGCCCAGCGGCTGGAAGTCGGACCAGCTGTCGATGCCGGGCCCGACGTTGCGCGAATACTCGCCCTTCAGGAGTTCCGGGATGCCGCACGCGTAGTCGACGACTTCGACGCCGCGACCGAATTCCCCCATCGCATCGTCGAACACTTTGCCATGCTCTTCGGTAATGGCAGACGCGATCGCCGCTGCGTTCTCCTCGAGCAATTGCTTGAAGCGAAACATGATGCGGGCACGTCGGGCCGGCGGCGTGTCGCGCCAGGCCGGGAAGGCGGCCTGTGCTGCGCCTATCGCTTCCTCGACGGTCTCTTTCGAGGCCAGGGCGACATGGCGCACGACTTTGCCTGTCGCGGGGTTTGTTACGGCAAGAAGGCGGTGGTCATCGGGCCGGTCGGCGCCGTTTACGAAGTGGCCGAGGATCCCGGCCGGATTGATGGAATCAGCAGGCGTGGCGTTCATCCGGGTCTCCGGTGTGCTCACTCGACCGCGTCGAGGGCGCGTCGCACCGCGGCGAATGACTGTTCCATCTCGTCGCGGTCGGAATTCAGGAATGGGGAAAACTGCAGCACGTCCATGCCGTTGCGGACGACCAGGTTTTCTTCCCAGAAGCAGTGCTTGTGGACGTCGAAGCCACGAACCCCGGGCGCACCCTTGCGC
>JARRMH010000239.1:0-9040 GCA_037386205.1 Woeseiaceae bacterium
GAATCCGGCGACGATTTTGGAGAGACAACGGTCGTCCTGCCGTCGCATATTCGTCCATAAGCGGACGAAGACGCTATCCGTTTGGAACCCCGTCGGGTTCCAGCCAATGCCATGCTGACCCGTAACCGCGAAGCCGACGATCGCGGGTCCCTTCCGAACGGCTTGCGCGCCCGTAATAACATATAACCCCGGCGCGACGTCACCCGGGGAGAACGGGAGAACGTATCGCGCTTGCCGGAAGCTCTGTAACGTGATGGCCATCCGAGTCGGTCCGGATGGCAGGATCGGAGATTCCGGGCCTTCTGGGGAATCCTCCTGGCGGGGTATGGAACAGGTCGCCGGGTAGTCCAGCACCGCGTCTCCGCGGAAACACTCTCGAGAATCTACTTTAGGTTTCGTCCGCAAAGTGATTCCCTGTCTTTGGCTTACAGTGCGGCCGGCACGACCGTGAGGGCAACACACACCGGCGCCCGCGGTGAGACGTCCATTCTCCGTGCCGCTGCATTATTGTCCCGGAAGGTGGTCCCGCGTGCCGCATTCATTTCCCGGCAATGCACCGAATTACTCGTCGGAGCGCCAGTGCAACCAGGCCAACCGGATCGTCTGCCGAGGCAAATGTTAAGTCAGATATGGACGACTGTTCTGCAATCGTCTCAATTCTGCGGTACGCTCTGGTACGACTGTAATCGGCGATTCCGCCGGTGCAGGCTATGAGATATCCGCTGATCCGCGCAAAACAATAAAGTCATTCGACGCGGGACCACCGAGTTCGAGATGGGAGAGGTAAACATGAAGCAATGCATTCCGTTCAAGAAAGGGCTGCTGCATTTCACGGCTTTGCTGCTGCTGTTCAGCGGCGCTGCATCGGCGCAGGACAAGCCGAACATCCTGGTGATATGGGGTGACGACGTCGGCATGATGAACATCAGCGCCTATCACAAGGGCCTGATGGGCGGCAGCACGCCGAACATCGATCGCATCGCCAACGAGGGTGCAATTTTCACGGACGCCTACGCCCAGCAGAGCTGCACGGCCGGGCGTGCTGCTTTCATCCTTGGCCAGCACCCGTTTCGCACCGGGCTGCTGACCATCGGCATGCCCGGGGCCAAGCAGGGCATCATGGACAAGGACCCCACAATCGCCGAGTTATTGAAGCCGCACGGCTACACGTCCGGCCAGTTCGGCAAGAACCACCTTGGTGACCGGGACGAGCACTTGCCGACCAACCACGGTTTCGACGAGTTCTTCGGCAACCTGTATCACCTGAATGCCGAGGAAGAACCCGAAAGTGAGTTCTACCCCGACGATCCGGAGTTCCGGAAGCGCTTCGGCCCGCGTGGCGTACTGCACAGTTATGCCGACGGCCGCATTGAGGACACCGGGCCGCTGACCAGCGAGCGGATGAAGACGGTCGACGACGAGTTCCTGGCCGCATCGCTCGACTTCATGGAGCGGGCCGTGGCGGACGACAAGCCGTTCTTCATCTGGCACAACTCGACGCGCATGCACGTGTGGACGCACCTGCCCGAGGAATACGAGGGCAAATCCGGCTACGGCATGTACGCCGACGGCATGATGCAGCTCGACGACGACGTCGGCGAACTCCTGGCCAAGCTCGAGGAGCTGGGCGTTGCCGACAACACGATCGTCGTCTTCAGCACGGATAATGGCGCCGAGAAGTTCACCTGGCCGGACGGAGGCACGACGCCGTTCCGTGGTGAAAAAGGCACGACCTGGGAAGGCGGTTTCCGCGTGCCGCAGATGGTGCGCTGGCCCGGCACTGTCGAGCCCGGCACCATCATCAACGACATCTTCTCTCATGAAGACTGGATGCCGACCTTGCTGGCCGCAGCGGGTGCACCGGACGTCAAGGAGAAGCTGAAGAAAGGTGGTTACCGAGCCAACGGGAAAAGCTTCAAGGTGCACCTGGACGGTTACGACCAGACGGCGCTCCTGAAGGGCGAGGGCGAAAGCGCACGTGACGAAATCTTCTACTTCGATGCCGCGGGGAATCTGAACGCGCTGCGTTACAACGACTGGAAGATTCACTGGACCATCATGGAGGGATCGATAAACGAGGCGTATCGCAAGACGCCGAGCTGGCCGTTGATCATCAATCTCAGGATGGACCCGTATGAAGTGAGCCCGGATTCATCGATGTATATCCGGCAATTCTATGCAGACCAGATGTGGACATTCGTGCCGGCACAGGCTGCCGTCCAGAAGTTCCTCGATACGTTCGAGGAATTCCCGCCGACCCGTGGCGGTTCGTTGAGCATCGACGCGGTACTGAAGGAATTACAAGCGCCACCGCGGCAGTAGTGCCCCAAAACCGCAACAGAGTGCGCGCCCGGCACGATCGCCGGGCGCGTTCCTTTGCGGTCAGACCTGCAAGGATAGAGAGGAGCGGCGTATGAAGGCGAACGTCAGGGGAATCATCGTTGCAGTAGCCGCGACCGTGGCATGGTCGCTGCCTGTGCATGCCCAGCAGCAACCGAAGCTGGTGCTGCAGATTACCGTCGATCAGTTTCGCGGTGATTATCTGCACCGCTTCGATCACCTGCTCGGCGAGGACGGTTTCCGGAGACTGATCGACGACGGTCTGTGGTACGCCGATGCCCATCACCGGCACGCGAACACCGAAACCATCGTCGGGCACACGACGCTCGCGACCGGTACGGACCCCGCGGTACATGGAATGGTCGCCAACGTCTGGTTCGATCGCGCGACCAACGCGGACGTCTACAACGTTCAGGATGCCGACTACCCGCTCATCGGCGCCGCCGGCGTCGACGCCGAAACCGAGATCGACCCGACCCAGCGGGCAGCGACGACCCAGGGTCGTTCGCCGCGGGCGATCCGGACGACCACGATCTCCGACGAGATCGCAATGCATTTCGGGCCGAAGGCAAAGGTATTCGGCGTCTCGGTCAAGGATCGTGGCGCAATCTCGATGGCCGGCCATGCCGGAACGGCGTACTGGTTTTCCAAAGGCGACCAGCGGATGGTGACGTCCACTTACTACGTGGACGACTACCCCGCGTGGGTCGAGCGCTGGCAGGATAAAGGCCTGATCGACTCGTGGGCGAACGAGTCCTGGACACTCAGCCGCCCCCGCTCCGACTACCTTTTCGGCGACGCCGACGACCAGGAATGGGAGACGAGCCTCGGCCCGTACGGTCGCACGTTTCCTCACCCGTACGGCGCCGCCGACGGAGAACTCTACGGCACGCTGCTGACGCTCAGCCCGGCCGGCGACGAGATCGTGGCCGATTTCGCGAAGACCCTGATCGCCGAAGAAGACCTCGGCCAGGACGAGGTGCCGGACTACCTGTCGATCAGCTTCTCGGCGACCGATTACGTCGGCCACCTGTTCGGTCCGTCGAGCCTGGAGGCGGAGGACAACTTCGCCCGGCTCGATCGGACGCTCGCCGACCTGTTCGCATTCGTCGACGAGACCGTGGGCCTGGACCAGACGCTGATCGTCCTCGCCGCCGACCACGGTGGTGCGGACGCGCCGGGCTTCGTGGCCCAGTACGGCGTCGACGGTGGCTACATCGACCTCGCAGCACTCGACACGCAGCCCGGCATCGGGCGCATCAAGAAACGCTTCGGTGTGGGCGAAGCGCTGATCTCCAAGTTCTCGTCGCCCTATCTTTATCTCAACCGGGACGTCATCCGGGCAGAGGGGCTCGTGCAGGGCGAGGTCGAGCGCGCCGTCGCCGCCGAACTCGTGCTGCTCCCGGGTATTGCGGATGCAGTTTCCGCCGAAGCGCTTCGTGAAGAGCCGCTGGCCACGAGCCCGGTGAGGGATGCCGTGCTCGCCAACTTCGACCCGACCCGCTCGGGCGATATCTACGTGGTGTTCGAGCCCAACTGGTTCATAGGGGACATGGACGGCCTGCAGGTCGCGGTCCACCATGGGTCGCCCTGGGCCTACGATACCCACGTGCCGATACTGATCCGCGGGCCGGGAATCGGGCATGGCCGTATCAGCCGGCGCGTCGAAACCGTCGACCTGGCGCCGACCATTGCGGCGTATCTCGGGACGAAATACCCGTCCGGTACCCGCGGTCGCCCGCTGGTCGAGGTATTCGGCGAAGGGGCCATCGCTGAAGCCGAAAAAAGCGACAGATGAGAAGACGGTCGCGTGTCTCAATGCCTGCGGCCATGACCAGCTTGCGGCGACGAAGGAGTCAGTAGGATGGCACGGAAGGCGGACTGGTATTTCGACTATGTCTCTCCATACCCGTACCTGCAGTTGTCTCGTTTCCGGGAGTTGCCGGAGGATCTGGTCGTCAGGCCGCGGCCGGTACTGTTCGCCGCCTTGTTGAATCACTGGGGACATATGGGTCCGGCGGAAATCCCCGCGAAGCGGCGGCAAACGTACCTGTACACACGCTGGCTCGCGGACCAGCGTGGTTTGCCTTTCAACGGGCCGCCGCGCCACCCGTTCAATCCGCTTGCGCTCCTGCGGCTGACGATCGCTGCGGGTTCGACTCTGGAGGCCGTTCGCACCGTCTATCACCATGTCTTCGGGGAAGGCAATGATAAGAACACAGTGTCCGGGCGCTTGGAGATAAGCTCGGTATTTCGGACGTTGCCGAAGTGCTAACGCGCCAGTCCATCAAGGACGAACTCAGGGCGAACACGACCGAGGCGATCGCATGCGGCGTCTTCGGTGTGCCGACGTTCGTTTGTGCCGGAGAGATCTTCTGGGGTGATGATGCGACACCACTGTTTATGGATTTCCTTGCCGATCCCGAGATGTTCGACCGGGAACCATACGTCGGCATCGAGGATGTCGTGCCAGCTGCCCAGCGCAAAGCGGGTGTCGGGAGGTGATTCCCGCGCGACATTCGCCGTGTCCCGCACTTAAGCCTGCCTATTTCACGATGTCGTCGTGCTGCTCCCGGCCGAGACCGAACCTTTGGCTGCCGACTTCAGCTAGAGTAGCGAGGAAAAGGCCGAGGGGTTCTTACGGAACCGTTGCGGATACTGACGAGGTGGCTCGCATCATGCCTGACGAGCATCAGGATGGACATCGAACAGTTTATATCTGATTGCGTTGCTGCAAATGAAGAAGCGGAGGCCCAAGCTGCCGTCAATGCAGTGCTCGCCCGCGCTGTCTCCAGACCTGACGCCGTGCTGGCTGCGCTCGGCGATCCCGCGAAGGCTGAACTCAATGTGCTTCTAAGGTCGCCATCACTGACGATATTTGCTGCCACGTGGACACCTCGGATGAACCTCATGCCCCATAACCACAGGATGTGGGCGAACATAGGAATCTATACGGGCCGTGAGGACAACATTTACTGGAAGCGGACCTCGCAGGGAATCAAGGCATACGGCGCTGACGCCCTGTGTGTCAAAGACACGGCAATGCTGCCGGAAGACGTCGTGCATTCCGTTACCAATCCATTACAGCGATTTACGGGTGGCATCCATATTTACGGCGGGGACTTCTTCGATACGCAGCGCAGCCAGTGGAATCCCGAGACTCTGCAGGAGGAGCCATCGGACGGGGCAGTAATTCGGAGGATCTTCGAAAGGGAGAACGAAAGACTAGGCATAGACTGAGAGGCTGTGCCAATTCCGACATGTGTGTTCGCTGCTGGCCACTAGGCGGCCTTACCGATGCTTCCGAATCGTCCTGACGATCCGTCCCGAGTATCTATCCACGACGCGGCTGATTCGGTAGACGTTCTCATGTAGGGATTCCACCTTATAGTCCCGTTCCGCAAGCACGCTGAACAAGGTATTGAGACCGTCGATCCCATAGCCGAAATTCCCGTCTGCATATGCCATGAGAATCTTATTCAGCCCTGGATCACGTGGGCTGATTTCGAATGATACGGTCTCGTCGTGCTTATCCAAGTAATGTTTGACCGCAGCCCCTACGATGCCGCTGATCAGCGTCGCGGCGAATCCCAAACCAGCGATGCCGAATTCGAGTGATCCGTGCCGGGCGTGCACGATCTCCGGCCTCGGCCCTTCCGCCTTCGAAATGTCCACATAGCGGTTGAAAGGACGCGCGTCTTCTCCAAAGAAACGATCAGCGCGCTCGAGATCTCCAGCCTCGAGCAGTTGCGCGAACTCGTTCACCTGGCTGAGGTCCGCCGAAATCCATCCGACCTCGTAAAGATTGGCTAGCTCGGATCCGAACCGGACCCGGATAGCACCATCCATTTTGGATGCATCGATCGCCATACTCCTCCTGATTCTCCTTTTCGTGGATCGCGGCCGCGGATCGGCAACGTATCCCGAGTCGCTCTGTGGATAGACAGCAGCTGAAGCGGTGCAGTCGTATGACTCCACGGTATTCTGCATCCAGTTGGAAGAGCAGATTACCAAGTGCAACCGAAGGTGACATCATCCGGCCACTGTCGGTGCAATCCAAGCAAGCGTAGACGCACCGTCCATACATGCCAGGAAACGCATGCCGTGCTCAATGGTGGCGTTTCAGCTTTTGCGTTATGTTGACAACTGCTTGTGACCTGGTTCACGGATGTGGTTTAAAGCAGTGCATCTGGTCGTTGTAGAACTCACAGAACGCCAGGAACGAGAGCACGACTCGAATGAAGAAATGGGAGAGAGCGAAATGAAACGTATCAATCGTCTGACGGGCCTGGTAGCGGCGCTGGCTGTGGTTATAGTCGCGGTGCCGGCCGCGGCGGCCGACATCGACGACGTCGTGTTCTTCGGTGACAGTCTGTCTGATACCGGAAACGTCTGGTTCGCAACGGGGGGATTTCCCCCACCCCCGTACTTTCAGGGCAGCGAAGGTGCGCCGCCACAATACACCGGTGGCCAGTGGTCCGACCCATTCGGGCCATCCTGGCCGACGCTCTTTGCGTCGAGGTTCGGCGTGACGGCAACGCCCTCGGTGGTGCCCGTACCATTCTCCAACAACTATGCCTGGGGAGGTGCACGGACCGGCGTAAATCCAGACGCAGCCGGTGTGCCCTGGCTGGACCAGCAGGTTGCGCTCTACGCCGCGAGCCTGGGCGGCAGTGAGCCGGGTCCCGGCACGCTCGTCTCGATCATGATCGGTGGTAATGATGTCGCCAACAATCTCGGCAATCAGGCGGCGCTTGAGGCCGGTATCGCGAGCATCATCAACCAGACGATTAATCTCTACGATCTGGGTATTCGCCAGTTCTTGATAGCCAACGTTCCTGATATCGGCGCAACGCCTCGCTTCCGGGAGGAAGATGAAGCCAGGCCCGGGACTGCCGCGTTCGCCACCGCCTGGACGCAGAGATGGAACGCCGCCCTGGAGATCGCCCTGGACCAGCTGGAGCTACCGGGGGCGGTGATCGATTTCTTTGATTTCTTCGATTTCTCCAAGGACCCGGAACTGCTGGCGGTGTTCGACAATACGACCGACGCCTGTCTCACTGCGACCTCGATCTGCGACGATCCGCCGTCGTACTTCTACTGGGATTCGTTCCATCCGTCATCCACCAGCCATGCGTTACTGGCTGAGGGCTTGTCTCGAAAGGTTGTCTCCACGCGCTTGCAACAGCTTCTTGCCGCCGTCACGGGTGTCGGTCCCGGCAAGAGCCTGGCCAGCAAGGTAACCCGGGCACATCGGAGTTACGCGCGTCGCGACACTCAAGCCACCTGTGGCGTGCTACGTGCCTTCTCGAATCAGGTAAGAGCACAGGCCGGGAAGCAGCTGACTGACGCCCAGGCGACCGAGTTGGGGTCGCATGCCAACACCATCAGGGAGGCTATCGGCTGCGACTGAATCGTTTTGTCGTTGCAACGGAGCTTCTGACACCTCGTACGTAGCGATCAACTGATCCTGAGCATGAGCGGATCACGATCAGAGCTCCAGCCCGAATCCAGTGGGCACGAGTAACGAGATAGGAGCAGGAATTGTCGCGCCTCGGACTGCAGATCGTGAATGCGTGTCTTGGACTTATCACGGTCATTCTCGGCGGCGCCTCTTTCATTCTGGGCGCAGATAGTCCCATTTATCCTGACGAAATGCGGTCTGTACCGTCACTGGACAGCAACCTGAGATTCTTCGGTGGTCTGAGCGCGGGTTTGGGGTTGACGTTAATCTGGCTCACGCCGTCGATCGAAAAGCACACGGTCCTGTTCAGGGCCATATGGCTCTGTGCGCTCGCAGGCGGGATCGGCAGGCTGCTTTCTGCAGCGCTGGTGGGATTGCCTGCCACACCATTGCTCGTCTTCACCATTATCGAGGTTCCGGGCGTGCCGTTGTTGATCTATTGGCAATATCGAGTAGCGGCTGTGGCGACACATCAACAGGCATAATCGAGGCGATGCGTGGAACTGCAATCCTTCTGATAGTCGTTATCTTCATGGCCTCTCCGGGTTGCGGGTCCTCCGACGACCGTGCAGATCCGAAGGATGACGGCATAGTCCGACTCGTCTTCAGCGAGGTCTTCAGCCCGGAATCTTGACCAGACTGCGGCCACTACGGCAACCGATGGGTTCGAGACGGAGTCGGTTCCGCATTAGTTGTCGCGGCGCCTCGGATGGGGGCGTAACATTACCTTCGGGAGCAGGCAGACGGAAAATCCGACAACAGTAAGGAGTGCTGCCGATGAGTATGATCCTTAATCCAGCAAGAGACTTTTTCGAGGCGTGCGAGACGGGCAAGGGATGGGAAGCCTGCAGTCCGTATTGTCATTCCGACGCGACGTTTTCCTCGCAAACTGACGCCCTGGCGGATATCTCCACTCTGGAAGGATATTGTGAGTGGATGAAAGATCTGTTTTCGCCGATTCCGGATGGTCATTACGAATTGAAATTCTTTGCGGCCGATGAAGCCGATGAATCGGTTGCGGCGGTCGCGGTATTCCACGGGACCCAGACCGGACCGGGCGGACCCGTGCCTCCGACCGGCAAAAAAGTCGCGGCCGACTACACCTACCATATGATCTTCGAGGACGGACGGATCAGGCACATGACGAAGATCTGGAATGACGCCATCAGCATGCGCCAGCTCGGCTGGGCGTAGAGTAATCCCTGCGGGCGGCTGCTCCTGCCAGTTGATTCTATG